>NZ_JBCOSQ010000059.1:0-679 GCF_040920905.1 Butyricimonas sp. RTP31003st1_G1_RTP31003_210430
ACAACGGTCGTTGGTAAGCGGTTTCACTTTACGGATGTCTACGGGGGTGCCTTGTCGGTCGCGAGGTGTGTAATATCCCCGGTAGGGGTAGGGGGTTCCGGAAACCGGAATGGGGTGTGATAGCGTGTCTGTCTTGTATTTTTCACAGATTTTGCGAACGAATTCATCCACGATGTCCATGTCTTTCATGTCCGGCCGGTCTTTTGCCAGTATCCGGGAGAAAGAGTGTTCACCCACGAATGCCCCCGCGGCTATCGTGTGGAGTCCGTTGTTTTCAAGAATATCCCGTAATTCGATTAGCGCGTCGTCGTAATCCCGGTTCCCGAAAAGCACGACTGGAACGGCTAAAGCCCCGTTGCCTTGTATCGTGTTCAAGTAGGGTAACAGTACGTTTGGAACTCGCCCGGCATATACCGGGGTGCCAAACACCACGAGATCGCTGACTGAGAATTGTAATGCCTGAGTCCTAGTTTTGGGTAAGGTAAAATCGTATTCTTCGAGGTCGGTTTTTAATGTCCTTGAAAGGCCCTTGGCCGTGGCGGTCACAATCTTGCGGGTTGTCCCTGTGGGGCTGAAGTACACGGCCCGGATCTTGTTGATTATTGTCATTTGTTATATGATTTGAACCATTCGGCAAAGCGAGTAATTCCTGTTTCGAGTGATATTTGCGGGGTATACC
>NZ_JBCOSQ010000059.1:832-16100 GCF_040920905.1 Butyricimonas sp. RTP31003st1_G1_RTP31003_210430
ATTGTATATCGTGGCGGGGGTGCCGGGTACATCTTCCCGCAGGATTCCAGGTGTTGACACGATTTTCTCGATTCCTGTCACGATGTCTTCGATATAGGTGAAATCTCTGGAGAGATTCCCGTTATTAAAAATGCGAATCACCTCGTCATGTTGAATGGCGTTGGCAAAAAGCATGGGAGCCATATCCGGACGCCCGAAGGGACCGTATACCGTGAAAAATCGTAAACCGATGGTTTGTATGCCGTAGAGATGAGCGTAAGCATTTGCCATCAACTCGTCACTCTTTTTCGTGGCGGCGTAAATGCTGATCGGGTGATCCACGGTGTCCGTCTCCTTGAAAGGAACGGATTGATTGTTCCCGTATACGGAAGAGGACGAGGCGTATATGAATTTCTTACAGTTCGTCTTTTTACAGGATTCCAGTAAATTAATGAATCCCATCACGTTACTTTGCACGTAACTTTCCGGGTGTTTCAAGCTATACCGTACTCCGGCTTGTGCGGCAAGGTTCACCACGCAGTCGAAAGTATGTGTGTCGAATAATTTATGAATGGCCTCGGCGTCACACAGGTCCAACTGGCAGAACGTGTAATTCGTGTTCAGGGAAGATACGATTTCTTTGTCGGGAACGGGATGGTCTATGCCACAGGCGTGCAGGCGGTCGTGTTTCAAAGCAACATCGTAATAATGATTTATGGAATCGATTCCATAAACGGTGTGTCCTGCATCCAGTAATTTCTGAACAAGATAAAAACCGATAAACCCCGCTGTTCCAGTAACTAAGACATTCATAATACCTTGTTTTTTATTTTAAATATAATTTTTACGGCAACAAAAATATAAAATTACTCCGTAAAGTTTGTATTCTTCCGGAGGTTTATGCCGCGTGAAGTCCGGCATTTACGAGCCGAAAATGTCGGTTTTTAGCTCCACGGGCACGATCCGGTTCGCGAGGGAAGGGTCATAGGGGACTTCCACCCGGATGTAGTTGTCCGTGAATCCGCCGATTGATCCGGCAATGTCGCTTTCTTCAAACAGCACCGGACGGGTTTGCCCCACGTGTGCCGTGTAGAAATCGTGCAACTTCTGTTCGGAAATGTCTAGGAGTACGTTCACTCGACGATGCTTTTCCGCTTGCGGGACTATATACGGGATGTCCAGTGCTTTTGTTCCGGAACGTTCCGAATAAGGGAACACGTGTAACTGGGAAACATCCAGTCCGGCAATGAATTGGCGGGCATCTTCGAAGGCCTCCGGTGTTTCTCCGCGCATTCCGGCAATCACGTCCACCCCGATAAAGGCATCGGGAATAAGTGTCTTGATTTCCTGCACTTTCTCGGCAAAAAGTTCTCGTTCGTAGCGTCGCCTCATTAAGTGTAACACTTCGTTACTCCCGGATTGAAGAGGTACGTGGAAGTGTGGCATGAAACGCCGGGAGGAGGCCACGAAATGAATGATGTTATCTGTCAGTAGGTTGGGTTCGATGGAGGAGATCCGGAAACGCTGGATTTCTTCCAGCTCATCCAGAGTCCGTATTAAGTCGAGGAATGTTTCCCCTGTCTCTCTCCCGAAATCTCCCGTGTTTACTCCCGTGAGAATGATTTCCTTGATACCCTTGGATGCCACGTCACGGGCTGCCTTGATCACGTCTTGAATGGCAGCACTGCGGCTACGTCCGCGAGCGAAGGGAATTGTACAGTAAGAACAGAAATAGTCGCATCCGTCTTGAATTTTCAGGAAACACCGGGTTCTGTCCCCGTACGAGTAAGCAAGATCGAAGTTTTTAACCCCGAAAATATCGCAAGAATGTGGTTCGTGCCGTTCCTGTTCTTCGAGGTGGTTCAAATAGTGGGCCACGTTGAACTTGTCTCGTGCGTTGAGTACCAGATGGACACCTTCAATGTCCATGATTTCTCGCGCTCTGAGTTGGGCATAACAACCAACCACAACAATGTAGGCTCCGGGATTTCGGTGGATGATTTTCCGAATCATCTGCCGTCCTTTTTTCTCAGCAATATCCGTGACGCTACATGTGTTAATCACGAATATATCCGCACCATCTTTTTCTCCCACAGTCACGGCTCCTTCTTGTTCAAGGCTGTGCTTGATCGTGGAGGTTTCGGAGAAATTTAATTTGCATCCTAACGTGATGTATGCCACTCTCTTCCCAACAATGTTCATATGCGATCTACTTTAAATTTGCTAGCGAGGGGCAAAGATAGAGTTTTTTCATTTCTTATCCATGAATTCCTCGTATAAAGCTACGGAACCATAATGCCATAATTTGGTATTCTCTTTTTCTAGCGCCTTGTAAGTATTGGAGTGATAAAATTGTCGAATGGCATCTATGATAGAACCGCCATGTTCTTTTATATACAGTTGTACAAAAAGGCTGACTTTGGAAGGCAGTAACAAGTAAAGATTTTTGTCTGTAATTTCCCGGTTCATTAGAATATCTTTATCTAAACTACCATGGTATAGTTTCATTGATTTGCCTTCTTTTGTTTGGTAATGTATTCTTTGATTTCTTCCATCAGCCATTGTTGACTTTGTGTATGTAATACTTCAAAGTTATCCGATAAGTATGATAAGACGTTATATTTTTCGAACAAGCTAATCGCCTCTTCACCAGATAATCCTTGTTTCATTTTGTATTGTTCAATACAAAATGAAAGGAAATAGGCTATATCTAATTTTTTTTTATCTATAATAATATCGTTCTCCCAAAATCAGTTCTTATCATGTGTTCATCTAATTGCAAAAATAAGAAATTTATAATGAATGAGAGCATGGAAATTGGAGTTTTATATTCGTGATCAGTTCTTGTAAAGGTATTATCAACTGCTAACCCGGTATTGACTGGGGGTAATGCCTTCGTACCTTTTGAAAAAACGAACGAAGTGTTGTGGGTATTGAAATCCCAGTTTGTAAGCAACTTGCGTGATGCTCTTTTCGGGATGCAACAAATATTCCTTGGCTACATCGAGCATTTTTAACTGGATATATTCTTTTGCCGATTTCCCCGTTTCTTTTTTTACCAGATCACCGAAATAATTGGGAGACAGGCAAATCTTGTCGGCGAAATATTGTACGGAGGGAACACCGTTTTTTTCCACGAGATCAGAATCGAGGTAGTCATCAATCAATCTTTCGAATCGGCTTAGTACATCCAGATTCATGTTTTGACGGGTGATGAACTGCCGTTCGTAAAAACGCATACAATAGTCCAAAAGTAGCTCGATGTTCGTGCAGATCAGTCCTTTCGTGTGTTTATCGATAGCGTGTTGTAATTCCGAACGTACGATAGACAGGCAATTGGTTACGACCAAGCGCTCCTCTACTGAAAGGTGGAGGGCCTCGTTTGCCTCGTAAGAAAAAAACGTGTATTTCTTGATTTTTTGCCCTAATGACGTACCACGTATGAAATCCGGGTGGAACAGCAAACCGATGGATTTAGGAGGAACTCCTTCAATCCGGGTAAAACCTACTGTCTGTCCGGGGGCAAAACTGACGACAGTTTCGTCGTCGTAATCGTAGTTGCTTTTCCCGTAGTTGATCACGCAGCCCTTGGTTTCTTTCAGGAAAATACCATAGAAACCGATGGTCATCCGGTAGTTTTCTTGGCGTTCGGGAGCGTCGAAGTCAACCAAACTCACTAGTGGGTGTAGTGTTTGAAAACCAAACAAGTTATTATATTGTTCGATCGTGTCTATTTTCAGTATTTCGTCCATGTTTTTCATTTGATTGATTCTACAACAAAAATACATCTTTTTTCGTGATCCCGTGTACTTCCCGTGAGTGAAACCGTGATCGGGGTAAGTATTCGGGTAAATTCAGTGATTCAGGTAATATCGTTGCTTGTCAATGAGGTAAGTGATATTCGTGGGCGATCTGAATTTCCCCTCGATTTCAGTACATGTCGGTTGGGAGGTATAAAATGAAAAATCTTTTTCTATCTTTGCCCAAAGAATAGAAAAAAGCCAATGAAATACTACGTTATTGCGGGAGAGGCATCGGGCGATTTGCACGCCTCTAATCTGATTAAGGGATTGAGAAAGTTTGACCCGGATGCAAAGGTCCGCGGGTGGGGTGGTGATTTGATGCGGGAGGCCGGATGTGAGATTGTTCGTCATTACAAGGACACGGCCATCATGGGTTTCCTGACAGTCTTGAAAAATCTGGACAAGATTAAGGCAAATATCGACGCTTGTCACCAGGATATTCTGGTATGGCAGCCGGATGTCGTGATTCTTGTGGATTACGGTGGTTTTAATCTCCGGGTGGCAAAATTTATCAAGGATGCGAATATTCCCGTGTTCTATTATATTTCCCCGAAAATCTGGGCTTGGAACACGGGACGGGTGAAGAAGATCAAGCGGTTGGTGGATCGTATGTTCGTGATTTTCCCGTTTGAAGTAGACTTTTATGCCCGGTATGATTATCCCGTGCAGTATGCTGGAAATCCGTTGGTGGATGCTATTCACGACCGTCCTTTTAAGAACGAAACATTTAATGAGTTCGTGCAGGTAAATGGCTTGTCCGGTAAACCGGTCATCGCTTTGGTGGCAGGCAGTCGTTCGCAGGAATTGAAACACGTGTTGCCGAAGATGCTGACCATGGTAAAACATTTTCCCGATCATGAGTTCGTGATAGCGGGAGCCCCGTCGATGAGTGACGAGGATTATGCACCTTATTTGCAGGACGTGAAGGTTCGGATAATTTACGGGCAGACCTACCGGTTGGTACGACAGGCTCGTGCAGCTTTGGTCACGTCAGGAACGGCCACGCTGGAAACTGCGATCTTGCGGACACCTCAAGTGGTTTGTTACAGCGGGGAAGGGGGGGCGTTGAGTTATTTCCTGTTTAAGACCTTTGTTAAAGTGAAATATATTTCGTTGGTAAACCTGATTGCCGGGCGAGAAGTGGTGACCGAATTATTGATGCAGAAATTGAACGAGAAGAACCTGTTGCGGGAACTCTCGGCAATCCTTCCGGAAGGAGGGAAACGACATCAGATGTTGGACGGGTATGATGAGGTGAACGAGAAATTGGGTGATGCCGGGGCATCCGAACGATTTGCCCGAATGATGATTGACGAGTTATCCCGCTTCCGTGGGTGAGTTGAAATCATGAACTCTTTTCGTTTTGTCTGAAAAGGAAACGCTGCCCGTCAAAATACGGTTCGACGAGTTCAAACCGGATGAATTTGGCTAGCGTGTTTTCTGCCTTGGGACGGGATATTTTTGCCATACGGCAGTACTGGTTCAGGGTGATTGAGTCGTGTGAAGAAAGGTAATCCAGTAACATTTGTTCTGTTTCCGTGTAATGTACGAATACTCCTTTCGGGGTTCCGGCTTGTTGCCATACTTTGATATGTACGGGGGTGGCAAGTATGTTTTCATCCCGAACCCGGATGTAGGCCCACCAGCGGTTATCGTGATCCTTGGCACAATAGGGTTTCTGTTCGCCCGGTGGAACAATGACTTCGAGAACAGTACGCCCTTCCACGGTGTGGACGTGCATTTCACAATCTATTTGCGGTTTGCAGTAAAGTTTTGCGGCAGCCTCGATCATGTAAATCTCCTCTTCCGAGCGAACCCCGGCAATCTTGCCGTTATCCTTTACTCCTACGAGTAATCGTCCCCCGTCGGTGTTGGAGAATGCGGAAAGGGATTTAGCGATCTTGCGGGCATCGGAAATCTCGAATTTGAAATCCTGTTGCTGGTGTTCTCCCTCTGCAATTCGGGCGTGTATGTAGTCGGCTTTTGTTTGAATCATAGTCTGGTTGTTTTTCTCCGATTGCAAAGATATTGCAATCGGATTGTATGTTCTTTGTTTAAAGAAATTTTAAGTTATCTTTGTCAAATAATTTTAAGTTATGGATCAGCGTGACCTGTTATTGGATTATTTGCACCAAGGGAAAGAGAAGGCGTACGAGTTACTCTATCACTATTATTATGTTCCATTGGTTTTGTTTGCGGGGAAGTATGTGGGGAATGAAGAGGTTGCAAAAGATATTGTGCAGGAGTTCTTTATATCGCTGCTTGATAAAGAGATGGTGTTTGATAATCGGATTGCGCTGAAAGTATATTTATATACGGGAGTGAGAAACAAATCCTTGAATTATTTACGTCATTTAAAGATCAGAAGACAATATGAAATGAAAATGTTGGAAGAGGGGGAGAATCAAGAGGTGTTTTTAGAGCGAATGATGGAAGAGGATGTGTTTGCACGGATTTTAACTACCATAGAACAGTTGCCACCGCAATGCGGAAAAGTTATGTCGTTGACGTTAAAAGGGTATAAAATCTCAGAAGTGGCGGAGTTAATGGGAATTTCTCTGGAAACGGCAAAAGAGTATAAAAAGGACGGTAAAAAGAGATTGTATAATAAATTAAAAGGTGGCATATACTCAATATTTATAGGTATTCTTTTCTCGTAAATACCCGGTTTAAGGTATTTCTGCGACCAAACATTTGTAATACGTTTGTGATCGAATTTTAATTTTTTTTTAATTCTTATCCCCCCGTTTTGCTTTCTGAAGTGTTTCTGGGCAAATGAATGTTAGAAACGGAAGAAAAGAAAATTTATTTGTTTATGGATAAGGAAGAAAATGCACTTAGAATATCAGAGTTTATTTCCAAGTCTTTAGGTGATTGTTTGGAAGAAGGGGAATTGCAGGAGTTGGAAAAATGGTTGACGGAGGACGAGCGCCATCGGGAGTTGTTTGCTCTGTGGAGTTCGACCGAGCTGATGGAGCGTAAGGCGGAAGTATACGAGCGTTTGGATTATATGAGGGCATGGGAAAAATTTAGAAAAGTGAGACAGGATAAACTATCTGCAAGGCGTAGAAGGATAAAGATTACATGGATGAAGTACGCGGCTATGTTTATCGTTCCATTGGGAATTGCGGTTGCGTTACTTTCCAAGGAGGACATAAAAGAAGAGAAGACGGAGGAACCGATAACGGTGAAAGCCGGGAAATCTCAAGCCGTATTAGTCTTGTCGTCGGGAGAAAGGCAGGTCCTGGATTGGGGAGAAAGAAGTATAGAGGACGGGGGAATGAAGATTAGTGCGGATTCCGGGCGGATCAGTTATGATGGTAAATCGCTGTCGGGTGCGGGCGTGCAAGATGCATTTCATATGTTGGAGGTTCCGCGGGGAGGAGAGTATTTTATGACTTTAGAGGATGGGACCAAAGTGTGGTTGAATGCAGCGACACGATTGAAATATCCGGTGGTATTTGCAAGCGGGATTCGTAAGGTGATTTTGGAAGGAGAGGCTTATTTCGAGGTCGCTCGTGATATAAGTCGTCCTTTCGTGGTAGAAACCGTGCAGGCTAAAGTGAGCGTGTTGGGAACTTCTTTTGATGTGTGTGCTTATGCGGAAGAGGGCAAAACGTGGACAACTTTGGAGGAAGGTGTGGTAGAGGTAGAATCTATGGATAAAGGAGAAAAGGTGAGAATGGTGCCGGGCGAACAGGTTTGTTTGACCGGGGGGAAAGGAATGGAAAAATATAAGGTAGAGACAGCATTGTTTACTGCTTGGAGATCGGGACGTTTGGTCTTTAAAGATATGCGTCTGGAGGATCTGATGCGTAATCTGGCACGGTGGTATGATGTGAAAGTCGAATTCTACCGAGAAGAGGCGAAAGATATTGTATTTACCGGTGATGTAAAGAAATATGAAGATTTAAACGAGGTGTTGGAGATCATCGAGCTTACGAGTGACGTGCATTTCACGATAGAAGGACAAAGTATTATTGTACATTGAAAAAATTAGGAACTATGAAAGGTAAGTATGTTTTCAGGCGTATTTTATGGGGCTTGTTGTTCGTGTTTGTGTTTGGGGGGAGTGTGTTTGCCCAACAGAAAAAACTAACAATTAATTTGAAGAATGGTTCATTTGCCCAGTTGACAGACCAAATCAAGAAACAGTCAGATTACACCTTTTTCTTTAACAATGCAATGGTTATGAACTTGAAGAAAATGACTATTCAGGTGAAAGAAGTTACGTTGGATTCTGTGTTGAATATTGCCTTGAAGGGTTCAGATCTTACCTATAAAATAAAGGACAAGACAGTTATATTATATGCAAAAGGAACTCCGGAGGCGGCTTCCAAAACGGTCAAGATCCAAGGACAGGTGAATGATGAAGAGGGGGCAGCATTACCGGGAGTAAATGTTTTTATCAAAGGAACAACGGTGGGTACCGTGACAGGAATAGACGGGAATTATTCATTGGTCGTACCTGACGTGATGGGCATGGAGGTCGTGTTTACCTTTATCGGTAAAAAGACAAAAGAGATTAAATATACGGGCGATCGTTTTATGAATGTCGTGTTGAAGGATAGTTATAACGAGATGGACGAAGTACAGGTAAGGGCCCGGGCAAATATTAACGAGATTGATGTGCGGGCTAAAACGGGGGTGGTGAATGAAGTGGATGTCCGGCGCATGAACAATAAACCCGTGTTGGATATGGCGCTTGCCCTACAAGGTATGGCTCCGGGATTAATTGTGACCAACAAAGGAGATTTGGGTAGTAAACCGGAAATTCGTATTCGCGGAACGTCTTCTTTGCGGGCGGGAGATGCGGCAAACGAACCTTTGTATGTTCTGGATGGTCAAGTGATTTCATCAGATGCTTTTTTAACTTTGAATCCCAATGATATAAAGGAGATTAAAGTGTTGAAAGATGCTGCGGCTTGTGCGCTGTATGGAATCAAGGCGGCAAACGGGGTGCTGGAAATCACCTCCCAACGAGGTACAGCCGGGAAAATGGTATATAATTATAGTTTCAGTGGGGGTGTGACTCTTCGGGGACGTCGGGGGGTAGATATGATGGATTCGAGAGAAAAGTTGGAATTAGAACGTCGACTGGAAAATACAGCAACTCCGGGGTATCGATACAGTGAAGATTACTATCGGAAATATCATGCGAATGATCCGAATTTGCAGAGTTTAATTGCCAGAGGGCAGCAAATACTGGATTCCTTGTCACGTATTAATACGGACTGGTTCAAAGAATTATTGCGTAATAATTTCTATCAGGAACATAATTTGAGTGCGAGAGGGGGAACGGAACAAACCAGTTTTTATGCCTCTTTGAATTATTCGCAACAGGGAGGGCGTATTCCCGGAAACGATATTAAGCGGGTAACGGCACGGTTGAGCGTGGATCAGGAGGTAACCCCAAAGTTGTATGCATCTTTGAGTGTCAATGGCGGGTATTCCCTCACGAACACGCCGAATGGTACGAGTTATTCTCCGACGGATTTAGTGTATCAGTTGAATCCTTATGAAACGAAAGATGTGAACTCGGAGTTGGTTTCCTTTCCGGGAAGAACGTACGCGGATTTGTTCAACCAATATAGTGAAGAATCATCAGATAAACGGGCCGGTGTTTCAGGAAGTATAAATTTTCGGGGAATCGAAGGATTGGAGATTGCTGCCGTCGCAGGTATTGATTACGTGTTGTCGGAGAAACTGGGAATTACGCCTCCGACTGCGTATTCTGAAATTACAAGCGGTGTTCCGGAGCGGGAACGGGGAAAATTGACAAAAGATAAAAATACTACCATGAATCTGTCTTCGAATGTACGTGTGACTTATAATCGGGCATTTGGAAAACATGATTTGACTTTGGGAGCGAATTTTGACTTTTATTCCGATCGCTATGATAATTTGGGAATTACAGGTTATGGATTGACTAAGAAGATGCAGTCCGCATCAGGTGTAAATCAATCAATAGAGGGTAACCGGAAACCATCATTCACTTCAAAGAATGAGAAGACGGCTCAGCTGGGTATAGGAGTTTTAGCCGGATATTCCTGGAATAATATCTATGATTTGTTCGGAACATATAAGAGTGATGCATCTTCCATATTACCTAGTGATAAACGTTGGAATTCCGCTTGGGCAGTCGGTGCTGGATGGTCGTTGAAGAATTATCCTTTTTTGCAGGATAATGGGGTATTGACTGAGTTGAAATTAAGAGCATCCTACGGTTGCACGGCAAGTTTACAGGGCGTCTCTCCTTCGTCGGCAGTGGCTACGTTTCAATATTCCGAGGATTCGTATGGGGACGATCAGTTGTTATCATTGATGGGGTTGTATAATGCCGATTTAAAACCGGAACAGACCATTGATATTGATGCGGGAATTTCCTTGGGATTATGGAATCGGGTGACGTTGAATGCCGGATGGTATCGCCGTCGTACAAAAGATGCTTTGCTGGATGTACCTATCCCGGCCTCGAACGGGTTTACTACGTTGAAACGGAATATCGGTATTCTGGAAAATAGCGGTGTCGAGGGTGAATTGTATGTAAAAGTAGTGGACCGGAACAACTGGCGGATGTCCGGGCGTTTGAATCTTGCCTACAACCAGAATAAGGTCGTGGATTTGTATCACACGGACTGCCTGTACACGTCAGAGTATGATATGGTTCCCAGTTTTGAGGTTGGAAAATCGTATGATATGATATATGGTCCCGTGTCATTAGGGATTAATCCGATAACGGGACTTCCGGTATTTCGGGGAGCTGATGGACAAGAGATTGCCGCGACGGAAAAACTGACACGAGAGGATATGGTTGCCTTGGGACATTCCACCCCGCCTTATTCCGGTAGCTTTTTTTACTCGGTGTCCTATGGTAACTTTGATCTGGATGTGGATTTTTACTTCGTGTTCGGAGGCAAGAAGGCGTACAGTTTTTCATACGTGCGAGAGGTAAGCGATGCTAATTATAATGCGATCAAAGGGCAGGTAGAGAATATGTGGTTTCAAGAAGGAGATGAAAATAAGATTTACCATCGTCCCTATTATTCCTCGGCAGCCGTGGATAATCTGAAATTGTATGCTAACAGCCGTACCGTGGGAAGTAGTGATTATTTGCGAATGTCTTCCTTGTCATTGAGATATAGATTGCCTTATTGGTTGATCGAGAAGACAAAGAATGTGATTCAATACGCGTCGGTTGCTTTTCAGGCATCCAATCTATTTACCTTGACCCGTTACAAGGAGTCAGACCCAGAATCCGGTTCGTTAGTGGGGACGCAACAACCGGTATTTACGTTGAATTTGAGTGTAAGTTTTTAATATATAAGATATGAATTGGAGGATAATAATTTGTGTGGTTGGCTTCCTGATGGGAGGTTGCTCACTTAATATACCGTTGGAAGATCAGTTTTCCGATCCGGATGCAATAACGGATGTTTTGTCGGCTCGTTCGTTGCTGGCATCTGCTTACGAGGGATTGCCTCAACACTTGTTCGAGTACTCGGTTCTATCGGATGATTTTTGTCCCACCCAACATTTAGACCGGGATGCCACGTTGAAAAATCTGTATGACTGGAGGGAGGTTGAAATGACGGATTTGGCGGGAACGTTATGGACCGAATATTACATGGTGGTGGCTGAGGTGAATGCTTTGTTGGCCCGGATGGATGGGGTGATCACGTTGAATGATACCGAAGTGGAGGAAAAGGAGAGGATTATTTGTGAGGCCAAGGGGTTGAAGGCATGGTGTTACTTTGATTTGTTACGCCTGTTTGCTCCTCGTTATGAGGGGAATGAGTCGAAGGACGGGATTATTTTGAAAGACCGGGTGGAGCTTGACTTTTTGCCTCGTTCATCCATGAAAGCTTGCGTGGAGGAAATTCGGAAATTACTTAAAGAGGCTAAAAGTGAGAAAAATACAATGAAGAATGTACATTGGCTATCCGATAAGAGTATTACTTATTTACAGGTCGAATTAGAGTTGTATGCGGGTAATTATTCCGCCGTATTGGAACAGACGGAAGATTTGGAAACCGTGTATCCGGAAACGATGTTAGGAGCCGGAGCGTACGAGGCACTTTGGAGTGGCAATGGCTCGGAGGCTCGGATTTTCGCAAAATATCAATTGTCCCAGATTTATGAAGAGATTCGTTTTGAAACCTTCGACAAGGGGGATTATTTGGTACTGACGGATGAGGTACTATTTGAGGATGGGGACATTCGGAAAGAATGGTCGGAGGTGGAGTTTGTGATGCCGGATGCTCGTGAAGTTCGTTTACTGGGGAAATATAATAAAATGAACCGGGACGAGATTGCGAGTAAATACGTGAACATGGCACGGGTTGCCGGAATGTGGCTGATGCGTGCGGAGGCTTTAGCTCGTTCAGACCGAAGTGGTGATGCCGTGAGTCTGATGAACCGGATGATGGAACAACGGGGTGCTACCGCGTGGAATACGGAATTATCGGGTAATGAGTTAATAAATAAAATTCTGGAGGAACGTAAAAAAGAATTTGTGGGTGAAGGAGTCCGTTTTTTTGATATGAAACGGTGTGCTATTCCGGCCAAACGCTACGGTGTGTATGGTAAACAAGTGTCGGCTACGATTAAGTCAGACGACTATCGTTGGACCTTACCGATTCCGGCAAGCGAATATAGGTATAACACGTTGGTCAAACAGAATGAAGGATGGCCGGTTTTGGCTGTGTGAAGTATAGGTATAAATTATAAAAGTTTAGTTATGAGTACCATGGGAAAATTGCAAATCATGCTTTTATTGTTGATCGCCGCTTTTTCCGGTTGTTCGGAATCGGACGAGAGAGAATATATGGGGAAGAATTCGATATATATCAGAACAGAGGGAGATCCGGTAATATTGGCAATGGACAATGAGCCTTTGAAGGCGACGTTAATGTTGATACGTGCCTATGATAAAGACGTGTCTCTGGAAATTGACGTGAAATACCTGACAGAAGGGGTGGAAAACTTGGTGACCGTGAATCCTGCCGTTGTGACCATTCCGGCGGGAGAAAAGAGTGTGGATTTTGAAATTATCTCAAATGATAAGGAAGGTGTGGAGGATAAGGTATATTTGGAAATAGGAGTAAAATATCCATTGCCGGAAGCGGATATGGGGAAAGTGGAGGAGGTGTTGCGTGTTGTCGTGAAGCCTTATATGGAGGCCGAGGATTTAACCGAAGAACAACAGGCATTGCTGGAAGGGTACAAGGCGAAAGGGTTGGATTTGAGTAAGTGGATAGGAGTGATCCCGGTAAAGGTGAGTGTGGAGGTACCACCTACGGATGGCTTGGAATCTTTAATTAACGGGATGAAGAAGGTGTATACCGGAAAGACCGTGATTACGTTGAGTGAAGACGCAACGGCTGAACAACCGATACTTAAAATGACGAATAATCCGATGGGCTTGACCGAGTTTATGTATGATATGTTGCGTAAGGAGACGGTTGAAAATGATATGTTTTGGTATTATGATCCTGGAGAAGGGGAGGTAAATCCTTATATGGCAATGATGGAATTAATCGGGCTTTCTAAAACAAGTTTGGAAACTTTTGAGATGACGTTGGATAATATCCGTGTTGATCTTCCCCAAAACGGTGTATCAAATGTAGAATTTCTGGGGGAAAGACCTGATATATGGGATGAAACAGAATTGATAACCATTGTTCCTTTTGCTTATGATTATTCTGCATGGAATCGTTTGAAAGAGATGTTGGATACAGGAGATAATGAACTTGCACAAGAATATGTGGAGTATGGAGCCACTCTCGACCCTACCCAATATCTGTTCTATTCGGGAATAGATGAAGATTACTGGGAAGATGGTAATTGGATTGAACCTCAGGGAATATTGACAGGTAATAAGTTGACGTTCCAGTTTAATTTTGATCATTATAGTGCCGGAGGATACAGCATTATTAGAGTAGAATACACTTTATCTGAGTAGTCGTATGAATATATTGAAATGCCTATTTACTGTATGTTTGCTAGGAATGTTTTTTTCGATAGTGGAAGGACAGAAACGTGTTCCTGCAAATGAATTGATTGCGTTACCGGAAGGTACCGTGTACAAACAGTTGCCGAATGGATTGCATTATGTTATTAAACAAAATGATATGCCGGGGCATAAGGTTGAATTCCGTTTGATCCTGCGTGCCGGCTCGATCTTGCAGACCGAGAAGGAAGGTGGTGTGGCACACTTCCTTGAGCACATGGCTTTCAACGGGACTGAACATTTCCCGAATAAGGGAATCGTTGAATTTCTTGAGTCGTTGGGAGTGAAGTATGGATTTGGGATTAATGCTTTTACCGGATTTGACCGTACAATTTATATGTTTTCCATTCCGACAGACCGACCAGAAGATCTGGATCGGGGATTGTTGATATTGAAAGATTGGTTGACGGGCATTCAAATACGTCCGGAACAAGTTGAAAGGGAAAAAGGGGTGATATTGGAAGAGGCCCGCGGGTATGATACGGGTGATCCTTTTTACGATGTGAAAGTCGGGGGAACCCGTTATAGTGAACGAATGCCTTTGGGAACCCCGGAAGAGATAAAGAGTATGACCGCAGAGAAGTTGGAAAACTTCTATCGGAAATGGTATGTGCCCGAGCTGGCCACGATTGTCGTGGTTGGAGATTTGAATGTCGGGGAGATGGAGGAAAAGATCAAAGAATTGTTTGAAGGGATTCCTGCGGTAAAAACAACCGGGTACAAGGAATATCCTTTGGGGTACAAAGAGAAGGTGGCTTACCAGGAAATGCAGGATACGTTGATTAGTCGTTCGACATTAGAGTTAATATTACCAAAAGTTACTACCGTGCAATCAACTTACGGTGACCGTCTGAAAAAGATAAAAGAGAGTGTGTTGGTGTCGGCTGTCAATGCCCGCTTTAAGGCACAAGATTTACGGGTTTCGTTGTCCGACAACTGGTATCTGAGTGACAAAGACCATCTGGTGTTTTCCATCGACGGGGAGCATGGAACCGAGATAAAGGAAAAAATCGTGGAGGTCGTGAGTACCTTGAAACAAATTCGCGAACAAGGATTTTGTGAACCGGAATTGGCTCGGTTAAAAGAAAATGCCATAAAGCAATTAGGAAAGCTCTATACCGTTAAGAGTTCCGAACAATGGTGTGAGGATTTTGCAGACTTGGCAATTTCGGGCGAGCGTTACGTGACGGATACCTTACATAATGGTTGGCTCGCCACTCAAATACGCGGAATTGAAAGTAAGGAATTACAGACCTTGGCGGGTAAGTGGTTCGGGCGTTTATCTCACGTGCGTGCAGCCTATCATTATAACCCGTTGA
The DNA here is from genome assembly GCF_040920905.1 of Butyricimonas sp. RTP31003st1_G1_RTP31003_210430. NCBI lineage: Bacteria > Pseudomonadati > Bacteroidota > Bacteroidia > Bacteroidales > Odoribacteraceae > Butyricimonas > Butyricimonas sp. RTP31003st1_G1_RTP31003_210430. The sequence continues at coordinate 15,946 of NZ_JBCOSQ010000059.1, forward strand.
AAGGAGAAAAGTTGACGGAAAAAGAAATTCAGGACTCTTGGGAGGAGGGAGAAAAAGTCTCTCGTGGCGTGTACGAGTATGTGGTGGTGGAAGAGGAAGAACAGGAGAAAGTGGATGTGCCTGAATTTTTAGTACGTAAGTTTACACCTTCCCGG
>NZ_JBCOSQ010000059.1:16251-33052 GCF_040920905.1 Butyricimonas sp. RTP31003st1_G1_RTP31003_210430
GGGAGGAACCTCGGTACTAACTCCCGAGAATTACCCTTTGTTGGAAGGCGTGGCAGGTTATATGGAGATGGGGGGAATCGAGAAGATGGATTATGATTCGTATTGTGAAATGTTGGCACAGGAGGAAATGGCTTTTTCCGTAACGTTCGAACCTTACTGGCATGGGTGGATTGCCATGGCTCCGGCAGACAAGGTTACTGAATTATGCCATCTGGTGTATGAAAAGTGTTTTTATCCGGAAAAGCGGTATGAAGATTTTGAAGATGCCAAACAAGATATGTTGGCAAATGTGGGACAGGAAACGGTGTTGTCGAAGATGTTGAAAAGTGCGCCGGACAGACAGATGGCGGCACGAATAGATCAGTTAATGGGTAATTCCTTGGCAACTGGAAAAATGGCCGAGAGTCGGGAGGAAATAGAGGCGCTGAATCTGGACGACATTGCTGACTTTTACAGGCAGTTGTACACAAATCCCAATGGATTAGTGTGTGTCGTTTGCGGAAATTTTGATATGAACGAGGTGGAACGTGATTTGGTCGCTGTTTTCGGTATGTTTCCTGCGCAAGAAAAGGTTAATAACTGGGTATTGCCGGAGTTTGATTACCCGAAAGGAGGTTTCCGGGAGATATTCCCGAATGAGAATGAAGGACAGACTATTTTTGATTATCTCTATTATGGGAACTACGAGGCAGGATTACGCAATTCTTTGATGCTGAAATTGGTGAGGGATGTTGTTCGAAATCGCTTGCTGAGCGTGTTACGGGAACAAGAGTCTTTGCTGTATTCTCCATATATGCTTTTATATTACAAAGGATTACCGCAGGCCGGATATTATTTTGATATTAATGCCTCGGTGGATACTAAAAATATGGAAAAGGTGGATCAGCTGTTGAAGGAAATTATCCGGGATGTACAGGAGAATGAAGTGAAAGAGAGCGAATTGGCTGCATTGCAACGCTCCTTTGTCGTGACTCGGCGTGAGGTGGTAAATGATTACGCTACCGCAGAGTGGAAGAAGTATTTGATGGGTGCTTTGCGGGATGGAGAGACGTTGGACGATCTGGCACGTTACGAGGAGATTCTGTATTCGATCACCCCGGCAGATCTGAAAGATGCCTGTCGGAAGTATCTGAATATGGAGAGATGTGGTGTTTTGTTAATGCAGGGCAAAGAATCGAAATAAAATATTTTCAAGTAGTAACGGAATAAATGATATAATATGAGGAGTTGTTTGACTATTTTACTAGTAATGTTGTTGGGTTTAACCAACTATGGTAAAGGACAGGAAAAGAAAGCTTACCGTTTGTTTGATGCGAAGGGAAAGGAAATCGAATACAAAGAGATGATGAAAGTGCTGAAGGCGCAGGATGTCGTGTTTATCGGTGAGGTTCATAATTGTGCCATAGCCCACTGGTTGGAATACGAGATGGTGAAGGACTTGCACGCTGCCCATAAAGACAAATTGACAATCGGGTTGGAAATGCTGGAGGCGGATAACCAGTTGATTGTAGATGAATATATTGAACGGTTGATTTCTTCCGATCGTTTTGAAGAGGAGGCCCGGTTGTGGCCCAATTATCTGACAGATTATGCACCTGTTGTCGGGTTAGGACGTGAACACGGGTTACGGGTGGTTGCGACGAACGTACCCCGGCGATATGCTAATATGGTGAAAAACGGGGGATTTGAGGCTTTGGAGAAATTATCGGGAGAGGCTAAAAAATATATCGCACCCCTGCCGATTGATTACGAGCCAGATGAAGAGGCCGCCGGGATGTTTGGTTTGATGATGATGACTTCGGGAAAACATACCGATCCGGAGAATGTAGCTAAAGCTCAAGCATTGAAAGATGCCACGATGGGATGGTTTATTGCCCAGAATTTGAAGTCCAAATTTGTACATCTGAATGGGAACTATCATTCGGATTTTAAGAAAGGCATCATCACCTATCTGAATAAATATCGTCCCGGTTTGAAGATTGCAACCGTATGCTCTGTGCGGCAGGATGATATAAAAAAATTAGGGGAAGAAAATGAAGGACGTGCGGATTTTTATATCTGTGTTCCAACTGATATGACCATGACATATTAGGATATTTCGAAAATTCTTCCTATCTTTGTACTAGAAAATGAGACATGAATCCATATACATCCGGGAGGGATGCTGGTTTGTGTCTCTTTTTTTATGGGTGTGAGAGTGTCTAATCAAAGTAATTGGTGCATGGGAAGAATAAAAGAAAAAAGGCGAGTGGCAGCGGCGAGTCGGGGGCAGGTTCATCTGAATCCCTTGGGTATTGATGCGGCAATCAAGGCTTACAAGACGGCGGTTCTTGATAGCGAACGGATGCAGGAAAAGATCCGGGAATTGATCCGTATGGGTGATTTTTGCCGGGAGGTTTGCCGGGACGAGGAGGCTCTTGATGCTTACGAGCGTGCCCTCACGTGTTGTCGGGAGACCGAGAATAAGCGCTCCCCTCGTTTCTGGGAGGTGGCTTGTTATTGCGCATCCCGTGTGGATGAGTTATCGGCTCATCAGCGAAAAGATTGTTCGACAATGGTCAGTCTGGTTGACTTTTATGCAGATAATTTTGAGGGCGTGTCAAAAGCCTTTTGGCACACCCTCTAGTTTATAAAGTTTGTAAAGTTGAACCTTTGGTTCTGAAAGTTCATAAAGTCCGTTGAGCCTAGCGGGCATTTTCTCTACGGTAGCTTTGCTACCGATGAACCCGATCCGAAGGACTTCCGTTACCTTATGAACTTTATAAACCTTATAAACTTTTGATACTTCTTTAAATCAGGTCGTGTGGATTAATTTTCCAAAAAGAATTTCAAATCATCATCCGCGGTCGTGATCCCGGCAATACCGAATTTTTCCACGAGTACTTTCGCCACGTTTGGAGAAAGGAATCCGGGTAAGGTCGGTCCGAGGTGAATGTTCTTCACTCCGAGATAGAGCAAGGCTAACAACACGATGACAGCTTTCTGCTCGTACCAAGCGATGTTGTAAACGATAGGTAATTCATTAATGTCTTTTACCCCGAAAATTTCCTTCAGTTTCAAGGCAATAACTGCCAGCGAGTAGCTATCGTTACATTGTCCGGCGTCCAGTACTCTCGGAATACCGTTAATATCCCCAAGGGGTAGTTTGTTGTAACGGTACTTGGCACATCCCGCGGTAAGGATCACTGTGTCTTTCGGGAGTTTCTGGGCGAACTCGGTGTAATATTCCCGACCTTTCATCCGGCCGTCGCATCCTGCCATAACGAAGAATTTGCGGATAGCCCCGGACTTCACGGCTTCCGCGACTTTGTCTGCCAGTGCGAACACTTGGTTGTGGGCGAATCCTCCAATGATACTTCCGGTTTCGATGGCCTCCGGTGCCGGGCATCTTTTAGCGTGTTCGATGATTTCACTGAAATCTTTCGGTTGTCCGGGCTTGCGCTCGATATGCTTGAACCCGGGGAAACCTGCCGATCCGGTCGTGTACACCCGGTCCTTGTAATTTGCGTCCGGATGCGGGGGAACGATGCAGTTCGTGGTAAATAGCATCGGGCCGTTGAAATGTTGGAATTCATACACTTGTCTCCACCACGAGTTACCGTAGTTTCCGGCGAAGTGTTTGTATTTCTTGAATGCCGGGTAGTAGTGTGCGGGTAGCATCTCGCTGTGGGTGTAGACGTCCACACCCGTACCTTCCGTCTGTTCCAAAAGTTCGTACAGGTCTCGCAGGTCGTGACCGCTGATTAGGATACCGGGATTTTTCCGCACGCCGATGTCCACTTTCGTGATTTCCGGGTTACCGTAAGTGTCCGTGTTGGCTTTATCAAGCAAGGCCATGGCATCAACGCCATTTTTACCACATTCAAGAACCATCTGCACGAGTTGGTCGGCAGACAGAGGGAGCGTGGTGGCTACTAGTCCCCGGTCAATGAATTCGTAGATGGACGGGTTCTCGTGTCCGAGATTATAGGCGTGTTCCGTGTAAGCAGCCATTCCCTTCATCCCGTAGGTGAGCATCTCTCTCAAAGAACGGATGTCCTCGTTTTCGGTGGAGAGAACTCCCACGAATCCGGCTTTCGATTCCATTTCTTCCAACGTGTTGGCTGTCCAGAAGGCTCCCTCGAACGTGATCTTTTCTGGTTTCCCGCCTTTGTCGAGGAAGGTCTGTTTCAGTTGTTCCCGTAATTTGATAGCCTCTTTGATTTTTTCCACGAAACGTTGCTTGTCGAAGTTCGCGTTCGTGATGGTCATGAACAAGCCATCGAGAATAAAGCGATCTGCCGAGTGGTCAACGGCATCGAGGGCTCGGAGTTGTACCCGGTAGTGGGCGATTCCCTTTAGGATAAATAGTAGTAAGTCCTGTAAATTGGCGACATCCGATGTCTTTCCGCATACGCCGCGGACCGTGCATCCGGTTCCTTTTGCTGTTTCTTGGCATTGATAACAAAACATTTTTTCCATGGTCTAGTGTGTTTGATAAATAATTTCTTTAATTGTTTGTCGCGAATGTACGGGTGCGATAAAACAATAGTTGTAATATAAATTACAAACGTGAATTTAATTTTCAATAATTTATACGAGAGTGAATGAAAAAGGTTAAAAGTAAGATAAGGTGTTAAAGAAGAAAGTGATACATTTGTGTATCATTTAAAAGATAACAGAGCATGGATATAGCACGACTTTTCGATTGCCCTTTATGCACGGGAATTCCCGAACGGGAGAGGGAGCAGTTTATAGAAGGATTTGATTATAGCGTGAAGAGCTATATGAAAGGGGAAGTGGTTTTCCGGCAGGGAGACGTGTGCCGGTTCCTTTATATCTTGCTGGAGGGGGAAGTCGAGGCGGAAATGACGGATGATTCGGGGGCCATGTTGCGAATCGAGACGATCCGGGCGCCGAGAGCGCTTGCCCCGGCGTTCCTTTTTGCCGAGGACAATCATTTCCCGGTGACGGCCACCGTTTCGGAGAAGGCCGACGTGTTTATCGCTACGAAAGAATCCGTGTTCCGTCAGATGGGACGTTATGAAAGTTTCCTGCGTAATTTTCTGTCCGTGAATGCGAACCGGACAACTTTCCTTACCGGGCGTTTGCAGTTCCTGTCATTCAAGACGATCCGGGGAAAATTGATTCATTATATTCTGGAACTGGCCTTCCCCGATAAGAAAAAGGTGTTGTTGGGAAAGTCACAGCAGGAATTGGCCGAATATTTCGGGGTGACCCGTCCGGCATTGGCCAAGGTGTTGTACGAGCTGGCTGACGAGGGGATGATTTCCGTGAATCGCCGGGAGATTATCATTTTGGATCGGGAGAAGATGCGGAGGGCCTTGAATTAGCCTGTCGTGCCGTCTTACCGGGGATGAAGGGGGAAGAGTTTGTCGGTTATTGTAAAAGGGTAATGTAAAATTAAACATTTTTTCGTCGTTTTCGTTAACACGATAACCGGGAGGATGATCATTCGGACATCTGTCTGGGGACATATCGTGAACTTAAATTGTGATAAAATGAGTCTTAAAGAACAATACTGGAGATATTCCCTCGTGGCAATTATTCTGTTGCTGGGAATTCTTATATTTTTTCAAATCCTGCCGTTTTTCAGTGGGATTCTGGGTGCCATGACGATTTATATTCTTTTGCGTAACCAGATGTTGTATTTGACGGAAAAGAAACGGATGAAACGTAGTATCATGGCTATTCTTCTGTTATGCGAGACGATTCTTTGTTTTCTTATCCCCCTGTCGATTGTCGTGTGGGTATTCGTGAACAAGTTACAGGCCATAAACCTGGACCCGCATAGCTTGATTGCCCCGGTGGAACATGTGGCTGAGCTGATCCGGGAAAAAGTAGGGTATGATCTTTTGAGCAAAGGGAATATAGATACGATATTGGCTGCCTTGCCAAAAATCGGTCAGTTTTTGATGGGAAGCATCAGTAGTTTTACCATTAACGTGGTGGTGCTGCTTTTCGTACTTTATTTCATGCTGATTGGTGGGCGGGATATGGAGGAGTACGTGAGCGAGATCCTTCCGTTTAATCAGCGGAATAAAAAGAATATATTACACGAGTTCAACATGATTGTGAAGTCGAATGCGATCGGGATTCCCCTGCTTGCCGTGATTCAAGGGGCTGTTGCCATGCTGGGGTATTTTGTATTCGGGGCTCCGAGTCCCGTGTTATGGGGATTCTTGTCCTGTTTTGCCACGATTATCCCAATTGTCGGGACTGCATTGATCTGGGCCCCGTTGGCGTTGTATATGGGAATGACGGGGCATTGGGGAATGGCGATCGGTTTGGCGGTCTACGCACTAGTCGTGATTTCGAATGTCGATAATCTGGTTCGGTTCATGTTGCAGAAGAAGATGGCGGACACTCACCCGTTGATTACGATTTTCGGGGTGGTCATCGGACTTTCCTTGTTTGGTTTCATGGGGGTGATCTTCGGACCTTTGCTCCTGTCGATATTTGTCTTTTGCGTGAACATTTTTAAAGTGGAATACTTGGAAGGGGAGGGACGGACGAGACCCAAGATATACAAGCCTTGATTCGTTTTGTTTACAGATGGTAATGAATGGAGTGTGCTATCCTTTTTTCGAGGTATTACAATCACAATCTCGTTTCTACTCTCGGCCAATAGCGTTACCCTGTTATCTCGTGGTGGGGGAATGGTGGGTGTGAAAGGGGGATATCTTCGATAACAATGGGTGTTGGGTGTTCTCTGTTTACTCCCGGAATGTCATTTCGTGATTGTGGGAGGATGTTTAGGGAAAGTTCGGGAATCACGGGGAAGCGTAAACCGTAATTTAGGTATGAATACCAGTAATTCGTGTACATGCGGGTTGGGAGTATTTGCTTATTTTTGCGATAAATTTAATTTTGAGTTGTATTTATGAGATTAATAAAAAGTTCAAGAAAGCGTATGGTACTATGGATTGTTCTGTCGATCGTGGTGGTTATGGCCATTGTCGGGATTGTTTTCGTGAATCAGCCAAGTTTCGGGAGAATTCCCCGGGGAGAACGGCTGGCAAGGATTGAACGTTCGCCGAATTACCGGGACGGGGCTTTCCGCAATATACATGAAACTCCTTTAATGACCTCGGACAAGGGGCGTTTACAGGGATTACTGGATTTCGTTTTTAAGGATAAGACCGGACTGCAACCGGACACGGCGTTGACCGTGGTGAAAACGGATTTACGGCAGATCAACCCGGAAGAGGACGTGCTGGTGTGGTTCGGACATTCATCTTATCTGGTTCAAGTGGATGGAAAACGGGTACTCGTGGACCCAGTGTTCTGCATGGCTTCCCCGGTTTCTTTTATTAATAAGCCGTTCAAGGGAACGGACGTTTATCATCCGGAGGATATGCCGGATATTGATTACCTTGTTATTTCCCATGATCATTGGGATCACCTGGATTATCATACCGTGCGGGCGTTGAAAGACCGGATCGGGAAGGTGATTTGCGGTTTGGGTGTCGGCGAGCATTTCGAGTCCTGGGGATTCGATAAGGAGCGTATTATCGAGTTGGACTGGGAGGATGAGGTTCGTTTAGATTCCGGCTTTGTCATGCATTGTCTGCCTGCCCGGCATTTTTCGGGGCGGGGACTTTCCGCCAATAAAACGCTGTGGGCCTCGTTCTTGCTTGAAACTCCTTCCCGGAAGATATATTTGGCAGGAGATGGTGGTTACGACACACATTTTGCCCGGATTGGGGATTGTTTTCCGGGTATAGATTTGGCCATTCTTGAAAACGGACAGTATAACGAGGGATGGAAGTATATCCACTTGATGCCTGATTACTTGACCCGGGCAGCCCTGGACCTGAAAGCGAAGAAGGTGATGACCGTGCATCATTCCAAGTACGCATTGGCCCATCATCGTTGGGACGAACCGTTACGGAACGAGATGAACATGGCAAAGAACGACTCGTTACACGTGTTGATTCCTGTCATTGGCGAGGTCGTGAGGTGGGGGGAATAGTTCTTTACAAGTTAAGGTATTCTCTAAGAGCGTCTATATAGTCTTCCAAAGCCTTCCTGCCCGTGTCGGTCAGTTGGCATGACGTGCGGGTCTTTTTCCCGACGAACTCTTTTTTCACTTGGATATACCCGGCAGTTTCGAGTTTTTCCAGTTGCACGCTTAGGTTCCCGGCAGTCGCATTCGTTTTCTCTTTCAAGTACACGAAATCCGCTGTCTCTACCGACAAGAGCAGGGAGACTATTGCCAGACGTAATTGAGAATGTAATAGCGGATCTAATTCTCTCATAGTTTTTCGGATTTATTGTTCAGAATATGTCCCGGTATGATCATCATGACAACAAATGACAGGCCAAAGTAGAGATTCCAGAGTATGGTGGCACTGTTATTTATCGTGTAACTCATCAGCATATATATGGCGAACACGAAACCCACAAACGGGAGGTAGAGCAAGCACTTCTCCCTGATGACCAATCCCGTGATTGCAGTCCCGATGCTTGCGTACAGGAGGCATAACGGGAGCATGAGCGTGAAATCACATCTTCCGACAATGAATGATAGAGCCAGCATGACCAGCACGGTTAACGAGAACAAGGTGCCTACTACTTGCCAGACTTTATTGACCATGCTGTCTGTGTAAGTGACGACGGTCGGGGTGTTCCTTTTTTCCTTGAACGCAAGGATAATTACCGGCAGGAACATGAGGAACCAGCCTGCCCACCACCAAGGGGCGTGGGTCATGCAGAGTGACGTGTAGATAATGATCGACAAGATGGCTGCCGTGTAGCCGTAGATGATGAAGTAATTCCCTTGATCTTTTGCGAGGTTCTTTCTGGTTGCTTGTATCATTTGAGAAATAAGTTCTAAACTTTCTTTCTCTGTAAACTTTTTTTCTTCCATGTTTGTTGCGTTTGGTGTTTGTAAAGTGGTTTGTTTTATAAACTATATTCTCAAAAAAAATAGCGCTATTCTTTTTGTTGATGCAAATATAAATCAGTTTATTTTATAAACCAAATGATTTAGTGAATTTTATTCCTTCACGTGGATATTATTTTTTATTTTTGCTTGTAAATATATTGGAGGACGGTATTATGGTAAAACAGGATTATCTCGTGCGCATGATTCAAGAAATTATTTCTGCAATCGCTAGGGCTATATTGAATAAGAAGAAGATTCGCCAGCAGGATCGGGACGAGTATGACTTGTTGACGCAGCAAATGTTGGGATTTCCCGTGAAGGAGCTGGCGACGATGGATGTGCAGGAACTGATTGACCGATATGCCAACGAGGAAGACAGGATTGGTAAGATTGAACTTGCGTCCGTGTACCTGTTGAGATTTTCGGAGGAAGTGGAGGATGATATTTTGTTGAAGTCGAAATTGCGTCAGGATGGGATTCGTTTGCTTAAATATGTTCAGCAGGAAGATACAAACTTTTCAATACAACGGGATTGTCTGATCCGGATGCTGGAAACGAATCAGTAAAATTTGGGGTGTCGTTTGGGAATATCGGGATAATGTTCTACTTTTATAACTTGTCATTTGGATTGATTGTATAGAAAAGGTCGTGGTTGAAGGAAAGTACAAAAATAAAAAGTAGAAGAAATGATACAAATTCAACATTATGAATCTCCTTGTGGAGAGCTGATTCTTGGCTCTTTCGAAGGTAAGCTTTGTTTGTGTGACTGGATGTTTGAAAAACGCAGGGCATCTATTGATAAACGGATTCAGAAAGCGCTAGGGGCCGATTACGAAGAGGGTGTTTCTGATGTGATCCGGAAAACAATCATCCAGCTTGACGAATATTTTGCTCGTCAGAGGAAAACGTTTGATATTCCGCTCGTCTTTACGGGAACGGAGTTCCAGAATTCGGTGTGGCAGGAGTTGCTGGATATACCATACGGCAAAACGGTGTCTTATGGCGAGTTGGCTAAAAAGTTGGGAAACCCGAAAGCTGTTCGTGCCGTGGCTGCAGCTAATGGTGCGAATCCTATTTCGATTTTTGTTCCTTGTCATCGGGTGATTGGGGGTAACCATAAATTGGTCGGTTACGGGGGAGGCTTGGAGGCTAAAAAGGGATTGCTGGATTTGGAGATGGGGGTGCAAAGTTTGTTGAATGGTATGCGGTAAAATCGTGCATAATAGCTATATTTGTGAAAATAGAGCTAGGGTCATGGAAAATATCATCGTAGAAAAAGTCTGGTTGACCGATACAGAGGTATGGATACGTACCACTGACTTTAGGGAAGCATGTGAAAGGTTTGCCGACTATCAAAGATTGAAGTTTACAACTCCAAAACAACGTGAAAATTTTCAAGTGGGTGATTTTGGTATTCGCTGGGAAGAACTAGATGAGGATTTAAGTTTTGAGGGATTTTTCCTTGAGAAAAAGTCTAATCCTTTATATGATTTGTTTATAGCTCACCCGGAGTTGAATGCTGCAGCTATAGCACGTCGTTTGGGTATGTCTCAAAGTTTATTTGCACATACCGATGAGGTGCCAGTAAACGGTTACCGATTCAGTAACCCAATTACCCAAGACTACACGACTTGACACGTGAAATGACGTCTATTAGACACTACGGTAAAAACCGGGTAACAAAAAAACGTGGGCATTTTGTTACTCGTTTAAATTTGACGTGTCAGGTTTTATCAGGTTCTCGCTTGATTTCTCAAATAAAAATCCCCGGCCATGATTAAACCGGGGACGCTTACAAGCAGGATGGTGGTACTAGTATCTATTCAGGAAATCCTTAACCCGTTTCAGGTTGCTGGGTTCACAATAAAGGTTTACCAGTTCTATCTTGTTGCTTGAAACGGATATACTTCCCGATTCTTCCAACCTGAAAACGACGTGATCTTTACCAAAACGCCATTCGCATACCTTGTCACCATTATCATTGAAAACTGACGGTTTATAGACGGTTTTAATGTAATCGTTAATGATTATACCATTCTCGGCCTGTATGAAGATTTGACCGCCTTGTTGCACGTGTACAAACACCCTATGTCCGCTAAAATTGTTGGCATAGAATGTCGTGGTTTCATCTTCATGGAGTTTCTCTAGGTAACACGGCCAATTTTTTAGATCCGTGTGCGTGTCTTTATTTTGCATTGAGTTAGGAATAAAAAAGCCCATTGTTTAGATGTCCTCGGTCACTCTAGTAAACCGTGTGAGCGTTTCCACCACCACCACCATACAACGGGCAAAATACGTTCATTACAACCGCTTTAGGCGGTCGCTAGAGTTTTCTTAGGAATGGCAAATCTAATTAATCATCTTTATGTAATCAAGATTGTGGGATTAAGTTGCCCGAAAAGTATAATAAAAATGTAATCGCAATAAAAAAGAGAGGTTATTTTAACCTCTCTAATTGCTTGATACTCAGCAGTCGGGATGACAGGATTTGAACCTGCGACAACACGCCCCCCAGACGTGGACTCTACCGGGCTGAGCTACATCCCGAAATGCGGATGCAAATGTAGTAAAAAATTTTGGAATGAAACAAGGAGTTGAAAGAAAAATCTGATGATTGTTTGTGCTTTTTGACTTAGATTGCAGGTTTTCATGGGTTTGGGGAATGAGAATACGGGGATATGGAGTAAAAAAAATTGGATAAACCATTTTTTTAGGTAACTTTGCAATCCATTACGTGAAATTGTATTGTAAATTAAAAGAAAGGAATTGTCTATGTCAACAGAAAATGCTATAGAAAGAGTTAAATGCTTGATTATAGGGTCAGGGCCTGCCGGGTATACGGCAGCGATATACGCATCGAGAGCTAATTTGAATCCGGTGTTGTACACGGGAATGCAAATGGGTGGTCAGTTGACCACGACCACGGAAGTGGAAAACTTCCCGGGATACCCGGAAGGCGTGACCGGTCCGGTGATGATGGAAGATATGAGAAAACAAGCGGAACGTTTCGGAACAGATATTCGTTTCGGGATCGCGACGGATGTTGACTTTTCCGGTCATCCTCACAAGGTTACGATCGACGGGGAGAAGGTGATCGAGGCGGATGCCGTGATTATTGCAACGGGTGCAACTGCCAAGTACTTGGGTCTGCCTTCAGAAGAGGCATTCCGTGGGGCTGGTGTTAGTGCTTGTGCAACTTGCGACGGATTCTTCTATCGCGGAAAAGACGTGGCTGTTGTAGGTGGTGGAGATACCGCTTGCGAGGAGGCTACTTATTTGGCCGGGTTGTGTCGTAAAGTATATTTGATTGTTCGTAAGAACTATTTGAGAGCATCGAAGGCTATGCAGGAACGTGTGTTCAGAACGGAAAACATTGAAGTATTGTTCGAGCATAACACGTTGGAATTGTTTGGGTCAGACATGGGAGTTGAGGGCGCTCGTTTGGTGTACAAGAAGGGAACCCCGGAAGAGGCAACCAAGGAGATCAAGATTGACGGGTTCTTCCTGGCTATCGGGCATACTCCGAATACAGAAGTGTTCAAAAAATATATCGAAGTCGACGAGCAAGGGTATATCATTACCGAAGGTAAGTCTTGCAAGACGAATGTACCGGGTGTGTTTGCCGCAGGAGACGTGATGGACCCGACTTATCGTCAGGGAATTGCTGCTGCCGGAACCGGTTGCCGTGCTGCTATTGATGCGGAACGTTACATCGGAGAATTATATGCGTAAGTGATTTTCTCTCGAAGAAAACTTTTTTGAAATAAAATAAAAGCTGTTTGAAGGTGTCTTTGAACAGCTTTTTCCATTAAAATGATGAATGATGATGAGATACTGCTTTGTTTGTTTGCTGTTGGTAATCGTTTCTTTCGGGCGAGTGAATGCACAGGAAAATCGTAATGGTTTTCGATAGGACACGATCTATAAATCCGGGGCAAAACGCCAAGTGGTGAGAGCTCCCGTGAAAAAGAGTGTCCCCTTGAAATCGTCCGTGTCCCGGAAAGCGGGAAAATGGACATTAAGCGGCTCTTGTGGGATGTCCTTCGGGGATTATACCAGTATTGATGTTTCTCCCCAGATCGGGTATCGCTGGAACGAGTTCTTCTCGGCGGGAGGAGGGGTAAGTTACAATTATCACCATTCTTCCAATCGTTATGATATGAATTATCTCGGGATAAACGTGTTCGGGCGGGTGAACCCGGTGCGGTATATTGCTCTCCAAATCCAGCCGGAACTGAAGGGAAGTTGGGGAAAATCGTATGAGAAGAAGATTAACTTCCGTTATGTCCCCACGATGCTCGTGGGGGGAGGTGGAGTTATTCCCACCGGAACAGGCTCTATTTCCGTGATGTTTTATTATGACGTGATACAGGATAAGTATTCTCCTTATGGGAAAAATTGGGTCTGTTCCGTGGGGTATTCCTTTAATCTTTGATTATTTTATCGTGACCATCGTGGCCCCGTAACCATATTGCTTGAAAGAGGCGTCCTGATGGTTGAAACGTTTGTATTTGGTTTGAAGTTCCCAGAGGATACGTTGCCTTAATACTCCGTCTCCTTTGCCGTGTATGAACACGATCTTTTGGCCCCGGCGGAGTTTGTATTGTTCCAGTGTTTTGTGGAACACGTCCATCTGGTAGTCCAGCATATCCTTATTTTCCATGCCTGTCGTGTCGTCGAGTAGCTTGTCAATGTGCAAGTCGATCTCGATGATGTTGCTATTGGATTGTTTGGGAGTTTCCTTGTGGGGCGTGTCTTCCGTTTTATGAGGCGTTTTTTGTAAAAATTGTTCCGGAATGGTTTCCAAGCCTTCTTCTTTGACGATGGATTCTTTGTCCAGCGGTCGGAGTAGTGAGGTGGAATTAAACCAGCGGGTATGTTTGTAAGCTCCCGCTTTACACAAGTTTACCGGGGTGACCTTGATTTGCGTGTCGATGGCGTTTTTCAGAACGTGAACGCCTTTCTGGTAGAACACGGATTGCACGTGTATCGATTTAATCGTGTCGATTTCTTTGAGCGAGTAATTGCCGATTAGGTATGTCGTGTTCGGGTTGCAGTTGCCTGCCGTAATCCCGGTGTACTTTTCCCCGTCATGAAACGAGATGGAATAAAGACTGGTTTGAGTGGTATCGTTCACGAAATAAATATCGAACCGACTTTCTGTCAGGTTGTTAAAATTTTCGGGGACGAATGCGATGTAAAGGGTATCGGCCGATTCCATGACCACGTTTTTCTGTCCGGATGCGGATGTGGCGGAAACCGTTTTTGTCGTGTTACTGTCGGAATGAATGACCACCAGGTTATTCACGGATGCGGGAATTTCGAACCCGTATTCGTCACAATACACGTTCACGGTGTTGTTGTCTATGATGCCGGTAACTTTGCCCTCTAGCTTGTCTGATATAAATCGTACAATGTCGCCTATTCTTATATTCATGTCGTCTTCTGTTTTATTGTTAGGCAAAAATAGTGTTTTTTTCATTTGAAAATATTAATTTAGCCAGCCGATTGGTGAGTTAAAAACTAAAAGTTAAAAGCTAAAAGGGGAAAAGATAGAGGCTAAATTGATGATTATTAGTTGATTCGTGGGGAATGGCAATAATAAAATGAAGTAAAAGATAATATAATGACATTACAAGAATTTCAACAATCAATTAGGGAAGGGATTCCGGCAGAGTTGCCGGCTCCGAAGGCTTACGAGCCGGAGATTAACCATGCCCCTAAAAGGAAAGACATCCTGACGAAAGAAGAAAAGAAACTGGCGATACGTAACGCTTTACGTTATTTTGACCCGAAACACCATGCCGTGTTGGCCCCGGAGTTTGCCGAGGAGTTGGAGAAATACGGGCGTATTTACATGTATCGTTTCCGTCCGGATTACAAGATGTATGCTCATAATATCAATGATTATCCTCACAAGAGCCTGCAAGCGGCGGGTATCATGCTGATGATGAATAATAATCTGGATTATGCCGTGGCTCAACATCCTCATGAGTTGATTACTTACGGGGGAAACGGGGCGGTGTTCCAGAACTGGGCTCAGTATCGTCTGGCAATGAAGTATTTGTCGGAAATGACCGACGAGCAGACGTTGGTATTATATTCCGGTCACCCGATGGGATTGTTCCCGTCGCATAAGGATGCTCCGCGTGTAGTGGTTACGAACGGTATGGTAATCCCGAATTATTCCAAACCGGATGATTGGGAACGTTTTAACGCTTTGGGTGTTTCCCAGTACGGGCAGATGACTGCAGGCTCGTTCATGTATATCGGTCCGCAGGGAATTGTTCACGGAACCACGATTACCGTGTTGAATGCCGGGCGTAAGATTTCCAAACATGGAGAAGGATTAGCCGGAAAATTGTTTATCACCGCGGGATTAGGTGGTATGTCGGGTGCGCAGCCGAAAGCCGGGAATATTGCCGGATGTATCAGTATTACAGCCGAGATTAACCCGAAAGCCACGCATACCCGTCACTCTCAAGGATGGGTGGATGAGGTGATTGATGATTTGGATAAACTGGTGGAACGGGTGAAAGTGGCTCGTGAGAAGAAAGAGACTGTTTCCATTGCTTACCAGGGGAACGTGGTGGACGTGTGGGAACGTTTTGCGGAGGGTGATGTGCCTGTTGAACTGGGATCAGACCAGACGTCATTGCATAACCCGTGGGCCGGTGGTTACTATCCCGTGGGCGTGAGTTTCGAGGAGTCCAAGCGGATGATGGCCGAAGAACCGGAGTTATTCAAGCAAAAGGTACAAGAATCTTTGCGTCGTCACGTGGCTGCTATTAACAAGTGCGTGGCACGTTTCAATACTTATTTCTTTGATTACGGTAACGCATTCCTGTTGGAGTCTTCCCGTGCGGGTGCTGACATCATGAAACCGAACGGTGATTTCAAATACCCGTCATACGTGCAGGACATTATGGGACCGATGTGTTTTGACTACGGTTTTGGTCCGTTCCGTTGGGTATGTTCCAGTGGTGACCCGAAGGATTTGGCGAAGACGGATGAGATTGCAGCTCGTGTGTTAGAGGAAATCAAGACACATTCTCCGAAAGAGATTCAACAACAGATGGATGATAATATCCGTTGGATCAAGGCTGCTATGGAGAATCATTTGGTCGTTGGGTCGCAAGCCCGGATCTTGTATGCCGATGCTGAAGGTCGTATTAAGATTGCCGAGGCGTTTAACAAGGCTATCGCTGCCGGGGAAATTTCTGCTCCCGTGATTTTAGGACGTGATCATCATGACGTTTCCGGTACGGATTCTCCTTATCGAGAGACTTCAAATATATATGACGGATCTCGTTTCACGGCCGACATGGCTATCCAGAACGTGATCGGGGATTCTTTCCGCGGTGCGACTTGGGTATCTATCCACAATGGTGGTGGCGTAGGTTGGGGAGAAGTTATTAACGGTGGTTTCGGAATGATGCTTGACGGTTCTGCCGATAGCGACAGACGTTTGAAGAATATGTTATTCTGGGACGTGAATAATGGAATCTCCCGTCGTAGCTGGGCTCGTAACGAGGGAGCTGTTTTTGCCATTAAACGTGCCATGGAAGCAAACCCGAATTTGAAGGTGACGTTACCGAATTTTGCCGATGACCAGTTGATCGAGTCATTGTTTTAAATAAAATATTTTTGATGTGCGGGGAGTGCTTTTAGGAGTGTTCCCCGTTTTTTATTCCTCTTCTTCTAGGGTAAAGAGTATTACTTGCATTGTAGTTGTGCCGTGGTCTCGTTAGTAAGTCAACGGGAAGTTAACCGGAAGTCAACGGAAAGTTGACGTGCCGGAGGCGTGAATATGTACTTGATTTTATTTTGAAATAGTAATGTGGCCAAAAATAGTTGGTAACATTTTTCCAATTAAAGCTTATCTTTGAATAGTAAAGTCGAAGAGGAAAC
>NZ_JBCOSQ010000060.1:0-32651 GCF_040920905.1 Butyricimonas sp. RTP31003st1_G1_RTP31003_210430
TTAAAAACATATTACCTCACCCGGAATCGCTTGTTATACGCATGGCGCAATCGACAAGGAAGGACACTCTATATATCTATACTATATCAGCTTTTAATGGCCAATCCTAAAAATATAATGATGCATCTACTACACGGCAGATTATTGCAAGCAAAGGCCATTTTTGACGGGAGTAAGGATTTTTTTCTATTAAAACATAAAAGAGAAAATATATGAATATTCAAGAAGTATTATACATATTCGAGTATATTTGTTGGATTCTTGCAAGTATTGCCGTTGCATACCCACTAATTTATTCTCTTGCCTCCCTAGGAACAAGAAAATCATATTACCCGACAGCCAATAAACAACATAAATTCGCCATCCTGTTCCCCGCTTATAAAGAGGATAGGGTTATCCTTCCGGTCGTGGAGTCTTTCCTACAACAACACTATCCACAAGAGCTGTACAAAGTAATTGTCATCTCGGATCACATGCAGGAAACCACGAACGAACGGTTGGCTCAACTCCCAATCACGCTACTCAAAGCAAACTATGAAAATAGTTCGAAAGCGAAAGCCCTGAATTTCGCCATGGACCACTTCGGACGGGATAAATTTGATGCTGTTGTTATTCTGGATGCCGATAATATTGTTGATACAAATTTTTTATTAGAAATTAATAAAGTCTTTGATGCCGGAGTGCAGGCTATCCAAGCACACCGGACGGCAAAGAATCGGAACACGGACATTGCGGTTCTTGATGGTCTTAGTGAAGAAGTTAACAACTCCATTTTCCGACGTGGACATGTAAGACTAGGCATATCCTCCGCCCTGATAGGTTCGGGAATGATATTCAACTATCAATGGTTCCATGACAACGTAAAACACCTCGTCACCACAGGGGAAGATAAAGAATTAGAAGTTTTATTACTCAAACAGAGAATATTTATTGAATTTCTGGACGAAGTGTACGTATATGATGAAAAGACACAAGGAGAAAAAGGATTTTACAACCAACGCCGCCGTTGGTTGGCAACACAATTCGCTCAATGGGGACGCGTCTTCAAGGATCTTCCCCAAGCAATCTTGTCCGGGAATATTGATTACAGTGATAAACTGATCCAATGGATGTTACCACCTCGTCTTATCCTATTCGGAGGAATCATCGTGATGGGAAGTATCATGCAAATCATTGATTGGCCGCTTGCCTTGAAATGGTGGGCTTTATTTCTTATCATGGGAGTCACGTTGTGTCTCGCCATACCGGACAAACTAGTGGATGATCGGTTCAAAAAATCAATCAACAAACTACCCTTGTTATTTATCATGATGGTAGTCAATTTATTCCGGATGAAGGGAATGAACAAAAAGTTCGTGAACACGGAAAAGAATGGTTCCTCAACTTTATAAAAATGAACCCTATGAAAATAGCCATTGAAGCACAACGCATTTTTCGCACGAATAAACACGGGATGGATTTTGTCGCTCTCGAAACAATCCGGGAATTACAAAAGCTAGATCATATTCATGAATATTACATATTGGTTGCCCCCGGAGAAGATCATTGTCTGGAAGAATCAGCCAACTTCCATATTATAGAAATAAAATGCCCGACCTATCCGCTATGGGAACAAGTTGCCTTACCACTAGCCATTCGCAAGATAAAACCGGAGATTGTACATTGCACGAGTAACACAGCTCCATTATTCTGTCCGGCACGACTAATCCTCACATTACATGATATTATATTTTTAGAAAAACGGGTACACAATAATAAGTCCATGTACCAAAACATGGGATGGTACTATCGTCGTTTTGTTGTTCCCCGGATACTGAAAAAGTGTAAACAGATTATTACCGTATCCCAATTCGAATGTCATCGGATTCGGGAAACATTACATCTACCAGAAGAACAAATTATCGCCATTCACAATGGTTTCAGTAAACGTTTTCATCCGCTAGAGTCGGTTTATGACACCACGAAAAAATATATCCCTGCCAAAGAATATTTATTTTTTCTGGGAAATACCGATCCTAAAAAAAATACACCACGCACGTTAAAGGCGTATAGCGTGTATGTACAACATTCTACCCACCCATTACCCCTGTTAATTGCAGACTTGAAAGAAGAAGTCATCCATCAAATATTAAAACAAGAGGGTATCGAAAATATTAAAAATATGCTCTATTCTCCGGGCTATATCACCCATTCTGATTTACCCGCCATATATAATGGTGCCCGGACTTTCCTCTACACTTCCCTACGGGAAAGTTTTGGAATTCCTCTTTTGGAAGCCATGGCGTGTGGCACTCCGGTTATTACTTCCAACACCTCTGCCATTCCGGAAATCGCAGGAGAGGGGGCGATATTGGTTAATCCGCTAGACGTTAATGCCATCGCCAAGGAATTACTCCGACTGGAAACAGACGTTCCCTATCGGGATCAACAAATTGCATACGGTTTGGAAAGAAGTAAGCTATTCTCTTGGCAACACACGGCAGAACAATTACTGAAAATATATGAATCTATACACTAAAAAAGAAGATTATGAATGATTATATATCTATTATCAGCTCGTTGATCATATTTCTATTTCCATACTTGGGACGCAAATGGTTTAATCCTCAACTATTAAGTTCAACTGTGGTCAGTCTCGGATTACTAGGAACTTTTGGAGGTATCATGTACGGCCTGTGGGTTTTCAGTGTCGAGCAAATCGACTCATCCATTCCGCAATTATTGGAAGGATTAAAAACAGCCTTTTTAACTTCTATCGCAGGTATGTTAGCCTCGTTAATACTCAAGCTTGTACCCGGTTTTTACGGGATTAGAAAAGAAGAGGAACAGGAAGAAGAGATCACAGACAAACAATTACTCCTAGTACTTGAAAATATCGAGAAAAATACACAACCGACAGCCACACTGGCATTGGTTCAGGAAGTTAAATTTTCAAACGAACAACTCAAGAATAATTTTCAATCCCTGAACAACAATCTACAAAATATGGTTGCCAGAGAATTACATTTCAACACGGAAGCACTTGCTAGTTCTCTCCAAACGGTTATATCCAATTTAGACAATAGGATTTCAGAACAAATTAATCAAACCATTTTAAAGATATACGATATACTGGAACAACAATTACAGCATATCATACATTCCCAAGAATTTAACCAGACAATACAGGAACAACTTCAAGACACTCTTTCTAAATTACAAGAAACAATACAGAACATCGAAACCTTTTTGGGAAAATCCAATAATCTAAACATGAAACAAAATCATGTTTTCATGGAGCAAGTGACCTCATTCGGTGAATTTATCAAAGGCTCGGAACAACAAATGAGTTCTCAATTAAACCGTATGGAAGAAAAGTATGAAAGGGAATTAACCGAACTAGAGAAGTTTACCAAGACGTTAATGACGATTATCAAGAAATTATCACAAGACCACGATACGCTGTACAAAAAAACAAATGACGTGGAATGAACATCTAATTGTGTATTATGAGAATATTTAAATCATCGAAAGAAGAAAACCAATGGATGTCAATCTCAGACTTGATGTCTGTACTTATGATGATCTTTCTTTTCATTTCTATCGTGTATATGAGAAGTGTGAATCTAGAAAATAATAAAATAACTTCCATCGCCCAAACCTATGAAACCATACAGGTTGAAATCACGAACGATTTAAAAAAGGAATTTACAAAGAATCTGCAAATCTGGAATGCCGTATTGGATTCCTTAACGCTTTCCATCCGTTTTGAAAATCCCGAAATCTTATTTAAGGTCGGAAGTGCCGAGTTAAACGATCATTTCAAAAGTATTCTGGATAGTTTTTTTCCCCGATTCATACAGATTCTAACCGATCCCAAATACAAGAACGATATTGAAGAGATTCGTATAGAAGGCCACACGTCCAGCGAATGGGCCGGAGAATCCTCACCCTATCAAGCTTATTTCAACAACATGGAACTTTCACAGGACAGGACTCGCAAAGTATTAGAGTATATCCTTTCGCAGATAAAAGATGAACAACTACTCCACTGGACTAAAAGCAAACTTACCGCCAATGGTTTATCTTCCAGTCATCTAATCTATAATCCAAATCAAACAGAAAACAAAGAACGTTCCCGACGGGTTGAATTCAAAATAAAAACAAATGCAGAACAACAAATCATTAGAATTTTAGAGCAAAGCAAGTAACAAAATAATTCTATTTTGAAAATCTTTATCAAGAATCAATAACGTAAATCACTTATTACCATGTCACTTACAAAAAGAATATTATATTTTTTCATAAAAAAAAGTTCGGAAAAATCACACCGGATTTATTACAAACAAAAAAACAATTACTATATCAACCAATACATTCAGTGTACCCAAAAGAAAAGTCCATCAAAAATTCGAAAAGAAACACATGAACTATGGAAATATTGGAAAATATACCCAATACAATATTTCCGCTATAATATGTATCGCTCAGATTGCCCTCTAAGCATATCAGAAATGAAAAATTATATTCCAGATTACTTTGCTTATTATCTGTTCTATCCGAAATCTTTCAAAGAAAGGAATATTCTTTGTGAAGACAAGTTTCTCTTCTACACAATCTGTCAAGGTTTAAGAATAAATCAACCAAAAACAATTCTCTATACTAGAAATAACTCATTTTTAAATGATCAGCAAAATATTATAACTTTACAAGAAACATTAGAAATTATTCAAAATATACCAGACAAAAAACTTTTTATAAAACCAAGATTCGGAGTTGGAGGCACTGGTATTCACGTATTAAACAAGACAAATCCTAATACTTTTATTGATAAACAAAAGAACGTTATAGTAGATCTTGAATACATAAAAGAAATCGTTAAACAAGATTATATCATTCAGGCCGGGTTAACACAACATACCATCATAAACGAAATATACCCATTTTCAATAAATACATTTAGAATTGTAACTGAATGTATTGATAACTCTAAAATAAAAATTTTATTCGCACTATTAAGAATGGGACATGGAGGAATGGAAATTGATAACGCAACTTCAGGTGGTCTTTACACAAAAGTAAATCCAAACACCGGAGAACTCTATAAATATGCCCTAACAAATAATCAGGAAAAGTTTCTAGCACACCCTTATACTAATTTCAAATTTGAAGGATTCCATATTCCATTCTGGGACAAGATTGTAGAATTCACGTTAAAGCTCGCTTTCAAATTTTGCGATATAAAATATATTGGTTGGGACATCGCCTATACCGAAGACGGTCCAGTTGTCATCGAAGCAAACAATGGGCCTGATATAAGTATTTTACAAGATTTCTATGGAGGTATTAAAAATCATTTTAAAATAAATTCTCCCACAGACTTTTGGTATTCAGAAAACTATGGAATTAAAGATCTATAAAAACACATCAAATGTTTGATAAATTAAAAACTGTTATAAAAAGAAATACTCAAACTAAGAGATTCATCATATGGTCAATCTCCCCTACTAATAATCCCCGGCCTCGTCTCTGGGTTAAATGGTTCATTAATCCCTTTGTACACAAAAAAGGAAAAGGGGCAATCATCCACCGAAGAAAATCACGTATTGACGTGTTCCCGTGGAATCAGTTTTCTATTGGTAATAACACGATTATCGAAGATTTTACAACAATAAATAATGGAGCGGGCAATATCATTATCGGTAATAATGCCCGTGTCGGGATCGGCTCTGTCATTATAGGTCCCGTATATCTAGGCAATAAAGTAGGCTTAGGACAACATGTCTTTATTTCCGGTTTCAATCATGGATATGAAGATGGAGAACGGGATTCTAACGAACAGGCTTTAGTAAAAAAAGAAGTTATCATTGATGATGAGTCCCATATCGGGGCCAACTCAGTCATCGTTGCAGGAGTTCATATCGGTAAAAGATGCCAAATTGGAGCAGGAAGCGTTGTTACCAAAAATATTCCCGATTATTCTGTTGCCGTAGGCAACCCTGCGAAAATTATCAAACGATACAATTTTCAAAACAAAACATGGGAACGGACACAAGAATTAGTTCCCCTTGTCAATAATAATAGTAACCATATTTAGAATATAATGAACTCATTTAAAGTCAGCGTGATTATTCCTGTATACAACACAGAGTTATACATAAAACAAACCGTTGAATCAATACAAAAACAGACATTATATGACATTGAAATCATTATCATAAATGATGGTTCCACAGACAATAGTCTTTCTCTACTCTTGGAACTATCAAAACAAGACCATAGAATAAAAATATTCTCTCAAGAAAATCAAGGTTTATCTATATCCCGCAACACCGGACTAGAAAAAGCATCTGGAGAATTTGTTTATTTCATGGACAGTGATGACCTTTTGGAAAAAGATGCACTGGAAATATGTTATCAGAAATGTATTGCCGAAAAATTAGATTTTGTCTTTTTCGATGCAGAAAGTTTCTATGCTGAAAATACATGTCCAAGAAACTACCAATATCAACGCAATCTGCAAATATCCGATAACGTTTGGCAAGGGACAGAATTGTTAAAGATACAGGATCAAACAGGTAATTTCCGGACATCTGCTTGTCTTAGTTTTTCCAGTTCAAGTTTCCTGAAAAAAAATAATATTCGGTTTTATCCTCACATTATCCATGAAGATGAATTATACACGGCTCTGTTATATTTAAATGCTACACGAGTAAAATATATTCAACGAACTTTTTTCAAAAGACGAGTAAGAAAAAACTCTATCACCACCCGTCCATTTTCAATGAAGAATATCCAAGGATACTTTACCGTGGCAAATGAATTAAAAAACTACACGTATTCACAAGCTGCAGTAAGAGAAATCATTCATAATCACTTATCTAAAATGCTCAACGCTGCCATACGAAATGCGTTCAAACTACCTGCAAAACAACGTCTTTACATTGCAAAATGCGCCCTAATGGACTACTCTAAATATGTGAATTGTAAAACAATTTGCGTGTTACTTTTCAAATCTCTACTAAAAAGATAATTCTATGGGTTCAATTAAAAAAGAGCTACTCTCCGGTGTTTTTTATACAGCCATTGCTAAATATTCGGGTATTCTCATATCATTGATTATTACAGGAGTACTTGCCAGATTAATATCCCCGGATAAATTCGGTATCGTGGCCGTAGTAACGGTTATCACCTTTTTCTTCAGCATATTCAGCGACCTTGGAATAGGAGCGGCTATCATACAAAACAAGGAACTTCAACAAAAAGATCTTAACCAATTATTTTCATTCACGGTATGGAGCGGGTGTATCTTAACACTATTATTTTTCCTTTGCTCATGGCCGATTTCCTTTTTCTACAAAGAACCGAGCATGAAGGCGATCACCCAGCTATTAGCTATAAATCTTTTCTTCGCATCAGCAAACATTGTCCCGAATGCCCTATTGTATAAAGCGAAAGCTTTCAAATTTCTCGCATGGAGAAGTCTTGGCGTGCAAGTAAGCGGAGGTATAATCGCTATTCTGGCAGCTCTTGATGGGGCAGGACTTTATGCTTTAATCATAAATCCCATTCTTTCCAGTATCCTATTATTTATCATATCTTATCAAAAATATCCTCAAACACTGGAAATGACCTGGGGCATCCCTTCTATCCGGAAAATATTCAAATTCTCGGCTTATCAGTTCATGTTCAATATCATCAACTATTTTAGTCGAAATCTCGATAAGCTCCTTATCGGGAAATATATGGGAATGTCACCCTTGGGATATTACGAAAAATCATATCGGCTGATGATGCTTCCTTTACAAAATATCACCCATGTCATCACTCCCGTGATGCACCCCATCTTTTCAGACTATCAGCATGATTTAAATCATCTAGCAAATTCATACGAAAAAATCATCCGTTTACTAGCTTTCATAGGGTTGCCATTATCTGTTTTCCTTTGGTTCTCGGCACGTGAAATCACCTTGATGGTATTCGGAGAACAATGGATGCCCTCTGTATCAATATTTCAAATATTATCTATTTCTGTCGGAATACAAATCATCATGTCTACCTCCGGCTCCATTTTCCAAGCATCCAACGACACAAAGAGCCTATTTTTATGTGGGTTATTCTCATCAATCATCAACGTGGCAGGTATATGCGTCGGATTATTTATTTTCAAAACACTGGATGCCATAGCCTGGTGTATCACGATCACATTTTCAATCAGTTTCCTTCAATGCTATTACCAAATGTATTACATCACCTTTCGTCGTTCCATCATTCATTTAGGGAAACAATTTCTCTCCCCTATCCTACTCGGTAGTATCGTATTTCTAACACTATTTTTAATTACCCCTTTCATAACTCCATATTCGTTATTTATCAATTTGATCATAAAATCAGTTGTCTTTATAGGAATAGATCTAACCTATATTCATATCACAAAAGAATACAATTTGGTGAAACTACTTAAATTCAAAGCATGAAAGCATTATTTCTCACGTTCCATGGCTTTCACGCCACCAATGGAATTAGCAAAAAGATCCACTATCAAGTACGAGCACTCGAAGCTAACGGGGTGGAGACTCATCTTTGTTATTTATCGGAAAAACAAGGAATAAAATACCGTATGCTGGATCAAGAGATTCTGGCAGATTACGGAGATGGTATAAAAGGAAAACTATACAAACGTTTTGAATTCAATTCGGTCTTCCGCTACATTATTAAAAACCAAATTGATCTGGTATATATTCGCTCTGACCACAATGCCAATCCATTTACGATTAGGCTAGTACGTAAAATAAAAAAGGCCGGAATCCACGTGGTTATGGAAATTCCCACGTATCCGTACGATCAAGAATACATTCTATCCAAAGGGAAAATACAACTACTTATCGACAAATGTTTTAGGAAACAACTTGCTAAATATCTGGATCAAATCATCACCTTTTCCAATTACAAAACGATATTCGGAATCCCAACACTCCAAATCTCTAATGGGATTGATTTCAATGACATCCCCGTAAAACAAGAAGCAAACGACACTTCACAAGAAATTCATTTAATCGGGGTAGCCGAGATTCACTATTGGCACGGATTTGACCGCTTGTTGAAGGGCCTTGCTAATTACTACATTCATTCTCCCCAATACAAAGTGTATTTTCATATTATTGGAGATTTTTTTAGTCCTAGAGAACGTGAAGAATATATGTCTATCATCAAAGAGAATCACCTAGCACCCTATGTTATCCTGCATGGACGGCAAGCTGGACAAATGCTTGACCTTCTTTTTGAACTATGCGATTTCGGAATCGGTAGTTTGGGACGCCATCGTAGTGGAATCACAAATATTAAAACGCTTAAAAACAGAGAATATGCAGCTAGAGGCATTCCGTTCATCTATTCAGAAATAGACGAAGATTTTGAAAATATGCCTTATATCATGAAAATTCCCGCAAACGAGGAAGCTGTGGACATAAAGCAAATACTCAATTTTTACAATCAATTACATATCACGCCTTTAGAAATAAGAAATTCGATTCGACATCTTTCATGGAATAACCAAATGAAAAAGGTACTTGATGAGATGCAGAAAAAAGATAAAATAAATCCAAACAACAACAATATTGCTAACTTTGCCACATTATATACTAATAAATTTATCCCTAATAAAGAGAAATGGCCGCACTAAGGTTTTTCTTTTACCTGTTAATGAAACCAGCAACCCTAGGAATGACATTCTTGGGCGCATGTGGAATTTTCGCACCATGTATCAATCCTGATAAATGGTGGATTCCTGCGTTATCTGGTCTATTCATGCCGGGAATTATATTAGTCAATTTCTATCTCCTAGTATTTTGGGGGATCCATAAAAAATGGTGGATTATATTACCATTTATCACAATCATCAGTAATCATCAATTCTTTTCAGGAATGTTCCAATCACCTTGGAAACAAGATATTCCCTATGTTCCAAAAGATGAAATCACCATTGCTAGCTATAATGTTGAAGGTTTTTACTGGATCGCACGAAATATAAAATATAATATAAAAAAATTAGTAGAAGACAATCACATTGATATTTTATGTATCCAAGAACATTGTGAAGAATCACATCTGGATAGCATCACCATTCAACAAAAATTCGGACTTCCCAATCGATGTGTGTTTTTTAACAGACAAACGGCATGGGCCAATTTTGGAATCAGTATATATAGTCATTATCCCATAATTCGATACGGTGAAATCAATTTTAATTCCGAAAAGAACAATAGTATGTGGGCAGACATCTTAATCGGAAAAGATACCATCCGTGTATTCAATAACCACTTACAAACAACAGATGTCAGCATGAATGGCAAAAAATATGAAGAATACAGAAGCGTTAAAGACTGGAAAGGTCAAGCCCGGACACTTGTGAACATCGTGGAACAACTAAAAGCCAACTTTGTCATTCGTGCCAGCCAAGCTGTACAAGTTCGAAACATCATTGACACGACCCGTTACCCTGTCATTGTATGCGGAGATTTTAACGACACGCCCGTGTCCTTTGCCTATAACCATATTGCAGGAAATAACTTAACAGACGGTTTTCGAGATCGAGGGAAAGGATATGGACATTCATTCAACGGAATTAAAGGATTGTTACGAATAGACTTTATCAGTTACGACAAATCTTTCACGGGATTAGTATACGATTCACCCCATCTTCCATGGAGTGACCATAACCCGATTATAATGAAAGTAAAATTAAAAACAACATCAAGATAAGACTTCTATGGCAGCTCTCAGATATTTCTTCTCACTCTTAATGGTCCCGATTAGTTTCGTTACGGCTGGATTTAGCCTTATCGCATACATGGCCAGACAGACAGACCCCAATGAATCAATATTTATCACGTTCATCGGGTTAGCCATTCCTGTTGTTCTGATTATAAATTTACTAATTCTCGTTTACTGGATCATTAGAAAAAAATGGTGGGTAATCATACCCATCGTCGCCATTTTACTAAATAGCGGTTATATCACGTCAATCTTTCAAATGACACTATCATCTTCCGAATTACCAGATGGAAAACTTCCCCTACGTATAGCCAGCTATAACGTGGGAAAATTCAAATCATGGGAACATTTGGAAACCCAATACTATATTTCGGAATTTCTAAAAAATAACGAGACTAACATTATCTGTTTCCAAGAATACCGGGAAAACACCAAGATCAACGCAGACACTCTTTCCCATTTGTTAAACTGCCCCCATCATGCAATAACTTACTTACCCGGTTCCACAACCTTGGGAACGGGAATTTTTAGTAAATACCCTATTTTGCGATTCGGGAAGATACCTCTTGATTCCCAAACAAATGATGCCATGTGGGTTGATATTCAAACCGGGGAAACAACGACAAGAATAATCAGTTGTCACTTACAAACAACAAATTTCAGCAGGAAACGGAAATTACTAGATGATCCCGCACTACAAAATGCAGACATACAACAAGTAGAAGACGTCGTAACGGATATATCACAAGAATTAGCCCTAAATTTCAAGATCAGAGCCACGCAGGCTCAAATTGTAAGACAAGTTATTGACACGACACGAATTCCCACAATCGTCTGTGGAGATTTTAATGACACCCCTTCATCCTACACTTATCAACATATCAAGGGAAACTTAAAGGACAGTTTCAAAACACGAGGTAACGGATACGCCTATACCTTCCGGGGAATACACCACCTGTTACGCATTGACTTTATCCTTTATTCTAAAGAGTTTAAATGTACAGACTATTACTCGCCAGAAAAAGGATGGAGCGATCATAACCCGGTTATCAGTGAATTCTATCTAAAATAACAATTATGACACAATTTCTTCAATACCTATTCTGGATTTCCATTATTATCGTATTCTACACATACATCGGGTACGGAATCCTATTATACCTCCTTGTCAAAATCAAAGAAAAACTCCACCCGGAACAGCCGTTAACACTTCCGGAAACTCTTCCCGATGTTACGCTACTTATAGCAGCTTACAACGAAGAAAAGATCATCAAATCAAAAATGGATAACTGTGCGACTCTCGATTACCCGAAAGACAAGTTACACGTGATCTGGGTTACCGACGGTTCCACCGATTCTACAAATATGTTATTGACCACATACCCGAACGTAACGGTTCTCTTTTCCCCCGAGCGTAAAGGAAAGACTGCTGCCCTGAACCGGGCAATGTCATTTATTAAAACATCATACACGATTTTCACGGATGCCAACACGATGCTCAACACGGAGTCGATAAAAGAAATTATGACTTGTTTCACCAATCCCAAAACGGGATGCGTGGCCGGAGAAAAACGTATCGAAAACAAGGACAAAGATAACGCTGTTTCAGGTGGAGAAGGTTTTTACTGGCGCTACGAATCAAAATTAAAAGCGTGGGATTCCAAGTTGTACTCGGCAGTAGGAGCTGCAGGGGAATTATTCGCCATCCGTACGGAATTATTCACCCCCATGCCCGAAGACACTTTACTGGATGATTTTATTCTCTCGCTACGAATTGCCATGCAAGGTTATAAAATTGCTTATTGCGACAAGGCCTACGCTATTGAATCCGGCTCCATGGATATGCACGAAGAACAAAAACGCAAAGTACGCATTGCAGCAGGGGGCTTACAATCTATCGCTCGGCTAAAAGAACTACTCAACCTATTCAAATATGGCACCCTCTCCTTTCAATATATATCACACCGGGTACTACGCTGGTCGGTTACGCCCGCTCTATTATTCCTACTATTCCCGTTGAATTTGATTCTCGTCATTGTACAGGGAGCATCCCTTTACAAGATCATACTCATCCTACAAATTATCTTTTACGTTCTAGCTTGGCTCGGGGCTATTATGGCCCAAAAACAGATAAAAATAAAGATTCTATTTATTCCTTACTACTTCATGTTCATGAATTTAAACGTGTTGAAAGCACTTTTCTATCTGAAAAAACACAAGGGTAAAGGAACTTGGGAAAAAGCGAAAAGAGGATAACAATTACAATTGAGACTTAAAATAATCTATCGTTTTCAACAACCCATCCCGCAAAGGGATCATCGGCTGCCAGCTTAACTTCATTCTAGCTAACGTTATATCCGGTCTGCGCTTTCTAGGATCATCTTCCGGGAGTGTTCCAAACACGATTCGGGACTTTGACCCTGTCAATTCCAATACCAAATTTGCCAGTTCCAACATCGTGAATTCCCCGGGATTACCAAGATTCACTGGACCGGTAAAATTATCCTCCGTGGCCATCATTCTAATCATACCATCGATTAAATCATCCACGTATTGAAAACTTCGTGTCTGGGTTCCATCACCATAAATCTCAATATCTTTTCCTTGTAAAGCATTCACGATAAAATTCGATACCACACGCCCATCATTCTGAGCCATACGAGGTCCGTAAGTATTAAATATACGAATAATTTTCACCACAACCCCGGCCTGACGGTGATAATCCATGCACAATGTCTCCGCACATCTCTTTCCTTCATCATAACAAGAACGCAGACCGATAGGATTCACGTTTCCCCAGTATTCTTCAGTTTGCGGATGTTTCACTGGATCACCATAAACCTCACTCGTAGACCCCTGTAACAACTTTGCCTTAACCCCTTTCGCCAATTCCAACATATTTACCGCACCAAAAACAGAGGTATTTATAGTTTTTATCGGGTCATATTGATAGTGTACCGGAGATGCCGGACAAGCCAGATTATAAATCTCATCCACTCCCTTCATATAAGGCCAGATAATATCCCGTTCCTCCAATTCAAAATTAGGATTACCTACCAAATGCTGAATATTTTCTTTCGAACCGGTAAAAAAATTGTCTAAACAAATCACATAATTACCTGATTTTATCAATCGATCACACAAATGCGACCCCAAAAAACCTGCTCCGCCAGTCACTAATACACACTTCATAATTCACCTCTATTATTTATACAAACATATAAAAAAATATTCAGAAATCACACTAATTAGTGTGATTTCTGAATATTTATATTTACAGAGACAATTAGAACGAATATCAGTACATCTGATTCAATTGCTCTTTAATCTTATCACTCGTGATATAATCATCGAAATCCATTCGCTTGTCTATCATCCCGTTAGGTGTCAATTCTATGATCCGGTTACAAACGGTTTGGATGATCTCATGGTCATGAGAATTCATTAAAACAATTCCTTTAAACGCCACCAATGTATTATTAAAAGCCTGAATGGATTCCAAATCCAAGTGATTGGCCGGAGAATCCAATAACAAGACATTCGCATTTGTCAACATCATCTTGGCTATCATACAACGCATCTTCTCACCCCCGGATAAAACTTTCACCCGCTTGTAAATATCCTCCCCGGAAAATAACATTTTCCCGAGGAATCCTCTTAAAAACGTTTCACTTGTATCTGCAGAGTACTGTCCCAACCACTCTACCAAAGTCATATCCGTCTGAAAATAAGCTGAATTATCCAACGGAAGGTAGGCATTCGTGATCGTTACTCCCCACGTGAAACTACCCGTATCCGGTTTTTCATTTCCTGCAAGGATCTCCAACAAGGCAGTCATCGCTCTCGGATCACGTGACAGGAAGGCAATTTTATCCCCTTTCTCCACGGTAAACTCCACATCACGGAATAAGGTCTGTCCTTCGATAGATTTACTCAAATTACGAACATCCAAAATCCGGTCACCCACTTCCCGTTCCGGGGTAAAGATAATCCCGGGGTATTTCCGGGTAGAAGGTAAAATCTCCTCTACATTCAATTTCTCCAACATTTTCTTACGGCTCGTGGTTTGCTTTGACTTTGCCACGTTAGCACTAAAGCGGGAAATAAACTCCTGTAACTCTTTCTTCTTCTCCTCCGCCTTCTTATTCTTAGCTTGAGCCTGACGCAAAGCTAACTGGCTCGACTCATACCAGAAACTATAGTTACCGGCAAATAACTGAATCTTACCAAAATCAATATCTACCGAATGTGTACACACGGAATCCAGAAAATGCCGGTCATGCGATACCACTAAAACCGTGTTCTCGTAATTGGCCAGATAATTTTCCAACCACATAACCGTCTCCAAGTCCAAATCATTCGTGGGCTCGTCCAATAACAAGTTATCCGGTTTCCCGAATAGGGCCTGAGCTAACAAAACCCGTACTTTCTGCTTTCCACTTATATCTTTCATCAAGGAATAATGCAAATCTTCCTTGATACCTAATCCACTCAACAAGTTCGCCGCATCACTCTCGGCATTCCATCCGTCCATCCCGGCAAACTGCTCTTCCAGTTCGGCAGCCCGAATCCCATCCTCATCCGAGAAATCCTCCTTCATGTATATCGCATTCTTCTCCTGCATCACCTTCCACAAAGAGGAGTGTCCCTGTAACACGGTATCCAAAACCGTACACTCGTCATAAGCAAAGTGGTCCTGTTTCAATACCGACAACCGTTCTCCCGGTCCGAACATCACGGTTCCCCGCGTTGGCTCCAAATCGCCACTCAATATTCTCAAGAACGTAGATTTCCCGGCACCATTGGCACCTATTACTCCATAACAATTCCCCGGTGTAAACTTCAAATTCACATCCCGGAACAAAGTTCTCTTCCCAAACTGAATCTCTAAATCCGAAACTGTAATCATTATTTATCTTTTTCTAAAAACGCCCGCGAAGATACACGTTAAAAAGTTGCCATGCAACTTTTTAATGCTTCTCTCCAATCCCGGATCTCCAAATTGAAAGTCTCCTTAATTTTTGTCTTATCCAAAATTGAATAAGCAGGTCTTTTTACTTTAGAAGGATATTCCTCTGTTGTCACTGGGTTCACTTTACAATTTGCCTCTGTAAGTGCCACGATTTCTTTGGCAAAATCATACCACGTACAAGCACCTTCATTCGTAAAGTGATACACCCCCTCCAATTCCGGGAGATCATCCCGTTCCATAATGCTAATAATAGCCTCGGCCAGATCTCCGGCATAAGTCGGCGTTCCCCACTGATCGCTCACCACGTTCAACTCGTCCCGCTCAGAAGCCAAACGGGATATTGTTTTCACGAAATTATGTCCATACCCGGAGTACAGCCAAGCCGTACGGATAATAATATACAGACATCCCGATTTTTTGATGGCCTGTTCTCCTTCCAATTTTGTTCTTCCATACACGCTCTGCGGATTTGTAGCATCTTTTTCCGTGTAAGGATGATCCGATGTCCCGTCAAACACGTAATCTGTCGAGATATGGACCAGCAGACAATCCAGTTTCACGGCAGCATTGGCCAAGTTAGCCACGGCATCACGATTCAATTTCATCGCTTTTTCCTCATCGTCTTCTGCTTGGTCGACAGCCGTGTATGCAGCACAATTAATGATCGTGTCAATATCATGTGTCTCAATAAAGGCACATATCGCCTTAAAATTCGTTATATCCAATTCTTCAACATCCGTGTAAAACACGTCATCCAGCAAAGAAAAACTACGATTTCTCAGCTCTGTACCCAATTGTCCATTCGCACCCGTGATCAATATATTAGCCATATATAATTTTAGATTTATGATTTTAAATTTATGATTTCGCCGCTCAAAACCCACTCACTTTAGCCTCCTTATCAACTCACGGACTCTTTATCATATTTTTCGAATTCAGAATTTCGACTGACAAACTCAGGTACAATATCCTTCATCATCTTCACCATCTCCGGGATATTTACCCTAGCAGCCAATTCATTCAATTTATTCAATTCATTTACTACATCAAAATAATTATACTCCCGTACTTTCGCTACTCGAATTTTGGTATGAGCTGTCGGCAAGGTGTTCTCCTTGTTACTTAACAACTCTTCATATAACTTCTCTCCCGGTCTCAACCCCGTGTAGATAATGGAAATCTCCTTATCCGGATCAAATCCCGATAATTCAATCATCCGTCTTGCCATATCGGCAATCTTCACGGGACGTCCCATCTCGAAAATATAAATCTCACCTCCCATACCCATCGTTCCGGCTTCCATCACCAAACGACAAGCTTCCGGGATCGTCATGAAATAACGAATAATATCCGGATGAGTCACCGTAACAGGTCCCCCGTTGCGAATCTGTTCACGGAATCTCGGAATTACCGAACCGTTAGATCCCAACACGTTCCCAAAACGAGTCGTGATAAAACGAGTAGCTCCTACTTGCAAACCATCCCGAATGGCCACACTTAAACTTTGTACATATATCTCGGCCAAACGTTTAGAGGCTCCCATGATATTCGTCGGGTTAACCGCCTTATCCGTGGAAACCATAACAAAGCGCTCCACCCCATACTTCACGGCATGATCCGCAACATTCATCGTCCCAAACACGTTTACCCGCACGGCTTCACAGGGATTCGATTCCATCAAGGGCACGTGCTTGTAAGCTGCCGCATGGAATACCACTTGAGGGTGATAATTACGGAACACAAAATCCATTCGATCAAGAGATCTCACATCCCCAATCACAGGCACAAAAGGAGTCTTCGGGAACTTATCCGTAAATTCCAACTGGATATTATGCATTGGAGTTTCAGCCGAATCCAGAAATATCAATTGCTTGATATTAAAACGTGTCAATTGACGACATAACTCACTCCCGATAGAACCGGCAGCTCCCGTTACCATAACGACTTTCCCTTCCAATCCTTCCGCAATCTCCTTCATGTTAATCTTTATCTCGTCACGCCCAAGCAATTCCTCCAAACGGATTTCCTTCATTTGCGGACGCGGCAACTGCCCGTCACTCATCTCCTCCACGGAAGGCAGTACCAACATTTCCAACCCCAATTTCTGACAATAACGCACCAATCGTTTTTGTTCCTCCTGAGCGGTCCGATAATTCGGGAACACGATTCCATCCACCCGTAAACGCTTTACCAAGCGGTTAAATCCTTCTTCTCCCGTGATAAAGTACACCGATTCACCGGATAACCGGTAATGCTTATATCTTTTTCCGATAGTCAAATACCCCGTTACCTTGTAAGATGGCAAGAAACTGTTAGAAACTGCCGTACTGAGCGAGGCAGAACAATCATCCATCCCGAAGATCAACACCCGCTTTTGTTCTCCATGCAAACGAACTTTCAAAAAGTCATACAGGCTCACTAACACCACTCGCACGGAAACCAACACTACGGTAGTCGTCATCATGTCCAACAAAGCCCCTAAAATCAATCTTTCATTAGATACCTGCGGGTAGAATACATGAATCAAAGGGTAAAGAATGATCACTTTCAAAGCCATCGCTATCCCCAAACGCCAAGTTTCCCGTAACGTGGTGAAACGCATCACGACACGATGAGCATGTAATATGGCAAATGCCAAAGCACTAATGACCGCCGCCAATAATGCCAAATATGCAACCCACGACCAAACAACAGGTTCTTCCCTGACAAACCGGATAAGCCAGTAAGCAAAAACCGTTACCAAAGTTGAAAGCACAACGTCAATCCCCATCACGATCCAGCGACTCAGGTATCTCGTGTGTACAATCTTGGTAGCTAATCCATTCGGTCCAAATAAATAATTTTTCATTTAATTCCTTTTTACAACAATATCGCATCCCGCAACCTCGGATGCTTTTTATCCTTCTCCGACAATATAATATCCTCTAACGGCAATCTCCAATCTATCCCTAAATCCGGGTCATCGTAACAAATCGCCCCTTCATAATCCGGAGCGTAATATTCGTCACACTTGTACTGAAATATAGCCTCCTCACTCAAAACCGCAAATCCATGCGCAAACCCCTTAGGTAAGAAAAATTGCAATTTATTCTCTTCACTCAGCTCCACGGCAACATACTTCCCGAAAGTCGGTGAACCTTTACGAATATCCACGGCAACATCCAAAACACGACCTTTCACCACTCTCACCAGTTTCGCCTGTGTATATGGAGGTAATTGATAATGCAAACCCCGTAAAACACCATATTTAGATTTAGATTCATTATCCTGCACAAACACCGTTTTACTTACCTTCTCTTCAAAATGTTTTAAAGAAAAACTTTCGAAGAAATATCCCCGATCATCACCGAACACCCGCGGTTCAAGTATAAAAACACCTTCTATTTCAGTCTCAATAACCTTCATTATAATTGAAAATTGAAAATTGAAAATTGAAAATGTACCACTAAGTACAATTTCATACTTCAATTTACAGATTATACATTGATTCGTAATACTTCATGTATTCCCCACTCGTCACGTTATCCAACCAATCCTGATTCTTCAAATACCATTTTACCGTTTTTTCAATCCCCTCCTCGAACTGCAAGGAAGGCTCCCAACCCAACTCTTCATGCAATTTAGTGGAATCAATAGCGTAACGCAAATCGTGCCCGGCCCGGTCTGTTACATACGTGATCAGCTTCTCGGAAGTTCCTTCCGGACGGCCTAATAAACGATCAGTAACCTTGATCATAACCTTGATCAGATCAATATTTTTCCATTCGTTAAACCCGCCTATATTGTAAGTGTCCCCCACTTTACCTTTATGGAATATCAAATCAATTGCCCGTGCATGATCCTCCACGAACAACCAATCCCTCACGTTCTCTCCTGTTCCATACACAGGAAGTGGTTTATTATGACGAATATTGTTTATAAACAACGGGATCAACTTCTCCGGGAACTGGTAAGTTCCGTAATTGTTAGAACAATTAGAAATTTTCACGGGCAAACCGTAAGTGTCATGATAAGCTCTCACGAAATGATCCGAAGAGGCTTTCGATGCCGAATAGGGAGAATGAGGATCGTATTTTGTGGTCTCCAAAAAGAAACCTCCATTCGGTTGCAAAGAACCATACACTTCATCCGTTGAAACATGATAAAACAGTTTTCCGTCAAAATCACCCTCCCAAGCCAACTTCGCTGCTTGCAACAAGCTTAACGTTCCCATTACGTTTGTCTGGGCAAAAGAAAACGGATCTTTGATAGATCGATCCACGTGACTCTCTGCTGCCAAATGGATTACCCCATCTATTTCATATTCAGCAAAAACCTCACGCATTTTCTCAAAGTCACAAATATCCGCTTTCACGAACTTGTAATTCGGCATGTTCTCAATATCCTTCAAATTAGCAAGGTTACCCGCATAAGTCAACTTATCCAAATTGACAATACGATATTCCGGATACTTGTTTACCATTAGCCGAACCAGATGCGAACCGATAAATCCGGCCCCGCCAGTGATTAATAAATTTTTCATTCTTCAAAATTTAGTTTCAAGTTTGCAGGTTACAAGTTGCAGGTTGTAGAATCCAGATAAGTAATTAACTTACAACATCTTTAGATAAACCATACAATCGGACAATAACCCGTTTACCTTTATTTCATCTATATTTTAGTTACAAGTTTACAGGTTACAAGTTGCTGGTTGTGGAATCCAAATAAGTAATTAATTTACTGATACCTTTGGATAGAACCATACAATCAGACAATAACCCGTTTACTTTTATTTCGTTTATATACTTCAAGTCTTTAGCTAAATACAACATACTCCTGACTTCACCACAACTTCCCCTCTATATTTGCAAAAACTTCTTAAACATCACATTACCACCAGCCTCATACCCCTCCGCAATATTATTCATCACCGAAACCGCCGCCCTTCTAACCTGATCATTAAACCCATAATCCTTCACTCCTGCAGTGTACAAGTAAACCTGATTTACCAACAAACGGGCATCCTGCCAAATCTTAAAATCCTCAAAACACCTAACCGTCCCCATAAACAATTTATAACTTGTAAATAACTTGTAACCTGTAACCTGCCAACCTGCAACTTATTGAAATTACTGCAGTAATTTCAATAAATACTGTCCATACTGGTTTTTGATCATCGGTTGAGCCACAGCCCTCAAACGCTCCGCATCTATCCATCCCTTCATATAGGCAATCTCCTCCAAACAAGCAATCTTCAGCCCTTGACGTTTCTCGATAACTTCTACAAAATTAGAAGCTTCAGCCAATGAATCATGAGTTCCCGTATCCAACCAAGCAAATCCACGTCCCAACAACTGAACTTTTAAGTCACCCGCTTCTAAAAAGGTCTGATTCACAGAAGTAATTTCCAACTCTCCGCGAGCGGACGGTTTTATCTCTTTAGCAACACGAACCACTTCGTTCGGATAAAAATACAACCCGACCACGGCATAATTCGATTTCGGATTCTTCGGTTTTTCTTCAATACTCAGCACATTTCCGTCTTGATCGAATTCGGCCACCCCGTAACGTTCCGGATCATTTACCCAATAACCGAAAACAGTTGCTTTATCCTCCCCTTCCGCAGCTTTCACGGCATCTAACAACATTCCTGTAAAATGCTGTCCATAAAAAATATTATCCCCCAACACCAAGCAAACCGAATCATTTCCGATAAACTCCTCCCCGATAATAAATGCTTGTGCTAACCCATCCGGGCTTGGCTGTTCTGCATACGTGAAATGAACCCCGTAATCGGAGCCATCACCGAGTAAACGCTCGAACCCCGGTAAATCCTGCGGGGTTGAAATAATTAAAATATCCTTGATTCCCGCCAGCATTAATACTGAAATGGGATAATATACCATTGGCTTATCATATATCGGCAATAACTGCTTTGATACGCCTTTCGTAATTGGATATAACCTGGTCCCGGATCCACCGGCTAATACAATTCCTTTCATATCATTAAATTCTGACGCGAAGTTATCATTTTATTTATAGGCTCCAGTATTTCATCAGGTGAATTTTCCCCCTGTAAATTCCTTTTATATCTCCTAATACAGCGTGTTCGTATGTCAATCCACGGAAATACTCCTCGTCCAGATCCATGTACTCCTTATGCGCTACTGCCACGATGACAGCATCATAATTTGCCCGAGGCTTCTCGATCAACTTAAAACCGTATTCATGCATCACTTCTTCGGAATCTGCATTCGGGTCCGTGACATCTACATCCACGCCAAAATCTTTCAACTCGTTCACTATATCCACGACTTTCGAATTCCGAATATCCGATACATCCTCTTTAAACGTAACCCCCATAACCAACACTCGAGCGCCCAAGATATTCTTTCCCATCCCGATCATCTTCTTCACAATCTTCTTGGCTATATATCCTCCCATCGAATCATTTACAAACCGCCCGGCATTAATCATTTGCGGATGATACTTCAACTCTTTTGCCTTATGTACCAAGTAATAGGGATCGACCCCGATGCAATGTCCTCCCACTAAACCGGGATAAAACTTCAAGAAATTCCATTTCGTCCCCGCGGCCTCCAGCACGTCATACGTGTTGATACCAATACGGCTGAAAATAATGGATAACTCGTTCATCAGAGCTATATTCACATCCCGTTGTGTATTTTCAATAATCTTCCCGGCCTCAGCCACCTTAATATTCGGAGCCCGATGTACTCCCGGTTTCACTACAAACTCGTAAACCTTAGCCACCGTTTCCAAAGTCTCTGCATCACATCCCGAAACAATCTTTACCGTATTAGCCAGCGTGTGAACCTTGTCGCCCGGATTAATACGTTCCGGAGAATAACCGATCTTAAAATCAATTCCAACTTTCAGTCCGGAAACCTCTTCCAACACCGGGACACAATCTTCTTCCGTACAACCCGGATAAACCGTAGATTCATAAACCACGTAATCTCCCTTCTTTAAGGCCATTCCTACCGTGCGGGATGCCGCCAGCAGGGGTTTCAAATCCGGTTGATTAAACCTATCTATCGGGGTCGGAACCGCCACGATAAAAAACGACGCTTCCCGTAACTCATCCACGGAAGAAGTAAAATAAATATCGCTATTCTCAAACGCATCCGTCCCCAACTCATTACACGGGTCGATTTTCTTTCTCATCTTTGCCAACCGTTCCTCGTTAATATCAAAACCGATCACGGAAATCTTCTTGGCAAACTCCAGTGCTATCGGTAACCCGACATACCCCAACCCGACTAATGCCAACTTTGCCTTTTTATTTAGTAACTTATTATACATACACAATAATTTAAAATGTAGAGTTTAGAATTTAGAGGAGAAAGAATCTGTAACTCGTCCAAAGCGAACGCTCGTGCGACTAAAATCTAAAATCATAAATCTAAAATTAATCAAGTCTATCTTCCGGCCCCAACGGACGGTACGGCCCATCTTTCACTTCAAAAATCACGGTTCCTTTTTCCACGACTTCCAACGTGTGCCATTGCCCGGCAGGTATATGAATACCATATTCACCTTTCAACGGATTCAAGGTCACGGACTCGGTTACCCGCTTGTCATCATCATAAAAAAACACGTTAATTTCACCGCGCAGCACGATATAAGTCTCCGCGGTAAAACAATGTCTATGCACAGGTAATTCAGTCCCCGGCTCCAAAGCATTCAACAAGCGTTGAGCATTAGCCTCCAACGTATCGTGAAAATTATAATTCATCCTCAGACGCGGACTCTCCGCAGCCTGCCGAGAAACCTCATCTAACAACCCATTATCAATAATCTTCATTTTCCCTTTATTTTTAGTTTTTACCCTTAGTTTTTAATTTTTTATCTTTCAGTTTTTAACTTTTATCTTTTAGTTTTTATCACCTTCCCCAACCGAAAGGATGTTTCACCAATGGTAATTTGGCCAAGGGATGATAATCCCCTTTTAAACCAATTGGGGTTGCGTGCCGAATATCATGAACTATCCCGATACAATTACGGGCTTCTTCTATACGGAACCCTTCTCCTGCCAGAATTTTCCGATAACTCTCGGTATGCAATTCCGTGAATCCTTGACTAAATTCAAATTCCTCCCCCTCAATACGGATAGAACGATAAGTTCTTTTCTCCCCTTGCACGGCATTTTCCGGTAAATTATCAGCATTTATACTCAAAAAATAACGTACACGAGCCTTTTCCAATCCCAAGAAACCGGCAACTCGGTCGTGACTCATCACATGCACGATATTCTCCTTTACCGGACCAAAAATCCATGACAACATATCATAAAAATGGACCCCGATATTCGTGGCGACACCTCCACTCTTCCGCTCGTCTCCTTTCCAACTCGTGTAATACCAATTTCCGCGAGAAGTAATATAAGTCAAATCCACGTCATACACCTTGTCTTTCGGTCCTTCCTCGATCTTCTTTTTCAGAGCTTTTATTGACTCGTGTAAACGCAATTGCAGGATCGTGTACCCTTTATGTCCTGTCTCTTTCTCCACGTCCTCCAATGCATCTATATTCCAAGGATTCAATACCAACGGTTTTTCGCAAATCACATCAGCCCCCAAACGCAAACCATAACGAATATGAGCGTCGTGCAAATAATTCGGCGTACAGATTGATACCATATCCACCCGTTCGTCTGTCTTCTTCAATTTTGAACAATGACGATCGAACAACTCCATCTCCGTGAAAAAAGAACAATTCGGGAAATAACTATCCATGATGCCCACGCTGTCAAACTTGTCATAAGCAGCTACCAACTGATTCCCCGTGTCTTTTATAGCTCGCAAATGCCTTGGAGCTATATATCCTGCCACGCCAATAATTGCAAAATTCTTCATATCCATTTTATTAATTCTTTACTCACGTCTACCTTTGGGTCAAATTAAAAATTTGAACTTCAAAAATATAACATTAATACTTTACATCAAACGAAAGAAGGACGAAATTCGAAGTTATTTTTCCTTCGTACATTTCAATGCCTCGTACAAAACTTCTATCGGATGCAACGCCTGTTTCCCCGTACCATCCTTTATTTGTTGTCGGCAACTCGTTCCCGGAGCTGAAATACAAACATCCTCCCCAGCACCCCTCACAGCAGGAAATAACACTTGTTCCCCGATTTTCATGGACAACTCGTAATGTTTTTTCTCGTACCCGAAAGCTCCCGCCATCCCACAACATCCGGAAGGAATAACCTCCACGCAATAATTCACTGGCAAAGATAACATTTCTCTAGAAGGCTCGACGGAAGCCAACGACTTTTGGTGACAATGCCCATGCAACATAATCTTCAACGGTTGATCAGTAAATTGTTCTGCCCGGATTCTTCCGGCACGAATCTCCCGGATAAAAAACTCGTCATACAACAAGCAATTTTTCCCTAACCTCACGGCCTCTTTCTTCAAATCATCTCCAACCAAATCCGGGTATTCATCCCGGAACGATAATATACACGAAGGCTCAATACCTATCAATGGAATATTTTCCGTAACCAAGCTTTTCAACAATAGTACATTCTTCCGGGCCACTCCTTTCGCCACCTTCAACATACCTTTCGAAATCGCTGTCCGTCCACTTTCCACGTGTTTCGGTATAATAACCTCATACCCTAACCGATCCAACAATTCAATCATCTTTATCCCGATCTCCACGTCCATGTAATTGGTAAACTCATCGGCAAACAGAAACACTCTTCCCACGATCTCTCCCCTATTTTTTCGCCGATAACGACCAAGCCAATGTTTCAACGTGGTCTTATAAAGAGTAGGAATCGCCCGCTCCGGGGCAAAATGCAACATTCGTTTCAACATCCCGCCTGTCATCCGGTTTCGAACGACGGCATTATAAAACCACGGTAAGATCGTACCCAAACGCTGAATTTCTGTCAAACGGGCAATCAAAAAAGCCTTCATCGGCACCCCGCACACATCATAATGCTGT
Source organism: Butyricimonas sp. RTP31003st1_G1_RTP31003_210430 (assembly GCF_040920905.1). NCBI lineage: Bacteria > Pseudomonadati > Bacteroidota > Bacteroidia > Bacteroidales > Odoribacteraceae > Butyricimonas > Butyricimonas sp. RTP31003st1_G1_RTP31003_210430. The sequence continues at coordinate 25,685 of NZ_JBCOSQ010000060.1, forward strand.
TGCAGGAACTCTGCCTTAAAACGAGCAATATCCACGTTAGAAGGACATTCTGATTTACACGCTTTACATGAAACACAGGAATCTAACACTTCTAAAATCTCCCGCTGATCATATATCTTTCTCGTTCTCGGACGAGTCATCAACTCCCGTAACGTATTCGCCCTGGCGCGTGTCGTATGACTCTCTTCCCTTGTGGCACGAAAACTCGGACACATCGTACCACCAAAAGCATATGATTTCCGACAATCTCCCGAACCGTTACATTGCTCAATAGCACACAACCAACCTTTTTCCTTAGAAAAATCAAAATAAGTGCGACTCGTCACGTTCGAATCCCCTACCTCATATCGAAGAGAGGTATCCATGGGTGGCGTGTTCACAATCTTCCTCGCATTAAAAACGCCCTTCGGGTCCCAACAAGCTTTAGTCTCCTGCATCAAGTCATACACCTTCTCCCCGAACAACAATGGAATAAACTCTCCTCGTAAACGTCCGTCACCATGCTCTCCACTTAAAGAGCCGCGATGCTTTTTCACCAACTTAGCCGTCTCTTCCGCCACACGCCGGAATAACACCCGGTCATTCTCCTCCTTCAAATTCAACACGGGACGTAAATGCAACTCACCCGTACTGATATGTGCATGATACACGCACTTCAATCCCAGTCGTTCCAGCATCTCCCCGAAATCCTTCATGTAAGCAGGTAACCGTTCCGGAGCCACGGCTGTATCCTCAATCACGGACACGGGCTTCGCATTCCCCGGCATTCCGGACAACAACCCTAGTCCCGCCTTCCGTAAACTCCACACCCGGTTAATATCACTCCCGTACACTCTCGGGAAATGATACCCATACCCGTGCATCTTCATATCCGCTTCGATCTGGTCTGCCACCTGATCCACCTCTTTCCTACTTTTCTGTGCCAACTCAACAATCAGTATTGCAGCAGGATCACCTTGAACGAAAAAACGGTTCTTATTTTGTTCTATATTTCCTTTACTTAGTTCTAATATATTCTGATCCATTAACTCGATAGCCACCGGGTGGTGTTTCAATGCGACCAGATTCCCCTCAAACGCCTCCTCTAATGTCCTGCAATGTACACAAATTACCGCCTTTTCTTTGGGTGGTAACGGGACAAGATTCAATTTCAACTCGGTCACAAATGCCAAAGTTCCTTCTGATCCGGCTAATAACTTGCACAAATTAAACTTTTCCTCATAAGCAACATCAAAGTAATCCGAGTACAACAATTGATCAATGGCATACCCAGAATTTCTTCTCCGCAAAGCCGGGTCCGGAAAATGTTGAATAATCTCCTCTCTATTATTTTCCAACATCTCCACAGAACACCTGTATATCTTTCCCTCCAACGTGTCTTCCGTCATTTTATCCCTCACCTCATCTTTATTCATTCCCTTCAACCAAGCCTCCTCCCCGTCACTCAAAATAACTTTTGCCTCCAGAAGATGATCCCGGGTACTCCCGTACACCAAAGAATGAGAACCGCACGAATTATTTCCCACCATTCCTCCCAAACAACAACGATTAGAAGTAGAAGTCTCCGGCCCGAAGAACAATCCCAACGACTTTACCCGCATATTCAATTCATCCAGCACTACCCCCGGTTCAACCCGAACCCAATGCTCTTTTTCATTTATCTCCAGCACGTGATTCATATACCGGGACACATCAACGACCACCCCATTCCCTACCACCTGCCCCGCTAAAGAAGTTCCCGCAGCACGAGGAATCAATGTAATCCCATTTTCCCTGGCAAACTTGATACATTCCTTCACGTCCGAGGCATCCCGAGGATATACAACAGCCAACGGCATCTCCCGATAAGCCGATGCGTCTGTCGCATAAATCATTTGATGAAGAGAGTCCGTCATCACGTCTCCCTTCATATTTCGTGCTAACTGTTCAAAATCAATCATTTTCAAAGACTATCAAATATTTTATCACACGTCCCGGTCCCCACGTACCGCAAAGGTAAAAAACTTCTCACAAAAAGAGGTATGCCAACACATTTGACACACCTCCTGTAATATGAAAACCGGATCCCCGGTTACAAACTTATTCCTTTATAAACCGTTTCAATTTATCATTTCCAAAAACATTAGCCACGAAAGGTAATGCCAAAACCGTACCCACTCCAGCAAAGCCTCCCAAGAACGTAAACAACACGCAAATCAATCCCCTTTTAGGCTTAGAACGTTCAATCGGCACTACAACCGGTTCCACGATCGTCAAAATCGGTGTGGTTTCATTCACGGCAATCTTAGCCTGTTCCATCTGTTTTGCCAACTCTGAATACACGCTATAAGCAAGATTATACTCATTCGTTAAAGCCTCCTCCTGAGTCTTTGCCACGGCAGAAGAAAAACTCTTGTTCGCATCTCTGAAACGAGCCAAACTATCCTGCATCTTCTCGTAACGTTTTTTTGCAGCATCATATTGTTGCTCCACGAAAGTCAAATTTGACTTCACCTTCTCGATTTTAAAATCCGTAATATACGTCTGTAACAACTCCTGAGCCCGTTCAGCCAACTGAGCTACTGCCAAAGGTTCTCCCAAGGACGCTGACAATTGCACGTAACCATCTTTATCATTCACGTTCAAAGAAATCATATCATTCAACATCTCCGACATCTTCTTTTCATCCTTTGAAAGTGACTGAATTGCACTTCCCTGCCCTGCAGAAATCATCGTTGTATCTTCTCCCCGAATTGCATTTATGATCACTCCCGGTAAACCAATCGTATATTTCGCAATTGTACCTCCCAAACTAAATTTCTGGTACTCATCCTTTGTATAATAATCCAATAACGTGATCGGTTGATCATACTCTTCAAACTTCAACGGGGTCGCCATCAAGTCCTTCTTAAAAGGAATACTTGCCACAATCTTAGGATAAATTGTCGGAGATAAAACCTCACCACCAGAAGCCCCACCTAAATTAATTCCGACCATGGATGCCAGTCCACTCAAATTTCCACCAACTTTCTTATCCCCGGATTGAGGGACCATCGTACATCCAGCAGTATATTCTTTCGGACTAAACAGGGCCACTAATACCCCTAGTACCATAAACACGACGGTAATTTTCAGTATCAGTTTCCGGTTTTTCCACAACTTTCGGACCACCTCTACCAAATCAATTTCTTCCTCCTGTGGCATCTGATTTGCTTGCTTTACTTCCTGTTCCATACTATTTCGTGTTGTTAAGAATTGCAGTAACCATTGCCGCTATCGAAGTCGTTGATGACGCCAAACTCAAAATTTCCGGTAAGCCCATCCGATTTTTGTTCATGGATTTCAACGGAACAATAATCTCGCATCCCGGCTCTATCTTTGTACGATTTCCCTTGCATACAGCAAGCGTCCCGTTTGGATAAAGCACATATGCTCTCCGTTTTTTCGCATCCACACTATACCCTCCGGCATTTTCCACGTAATCCTTATATTTCATTTTCTTGTGATAAGTTACAGCATTAGGATGCATCACCGCACCACTAATCTTAACTGTATTCACGTAATTAGAAACGTGCAACACATCACCTTCACGAAGTACCAAGTCTGCCTCACCTCCCGGATTTTCCAATGCTTTTTTTAAATCGATTCCCACGTAATAAACCTTTTCCAAAGACATACTATCTATCACTAAAGAATCACGACTGGAATGTTTAGCTAACTGCAAAGCAGAACTAACTCTTGCCAATTCATCAGCATTCATCCGACGCAACAAACGAGCCCCATTCACGTAGGCTTTAGAAGTAACCCCGCCAGCCCGTTTTACAATATCAGAAAGACGATCATTGGATGAACGCTTTGCGTATACACCAGGGTAAAGTACCTCGCCATTCACCGTCACGTTCTGCTGTTCACGGTATCCCGGGGAACGACGAACATATATCTCATCAAAAGGTTCAAGTGTAAATTCAGGATCTCCTTCCACAACCAAACCATTCTTCAAACCAAATGTAAATAATTCAGCCTCAGCCGGAGCTTCCTCCGTACTATTAGGAGACTTTATTCTTCGGGAAACATCCACACGTACCATGGAGGCCGACTCCAACAAACCACCCGCTTGCAACACGGCATCTTCCAACGTCATATTATCCACGAAAGGATATTTTCGAGGATCCTTTACTTCTCCCCGAATATCAATCACATAATCTCCCCGCAATTGAGTTGCAGAAGGTACATACAAACGATCATTCTTTTTCAATGGAATATCGTCAATCTCACCTCTTAGCAATTTTCCCAAATCAACAGCAAGCATTTCTTGACTTAAATCCTCTTTCTCACGATATAAAATAGTTCTATTTAAAAAGGCATCTTCCCGCGGTCCTTCCACCACGTTTACCAAATCCTTCACGGTCTTTATCGAATTATTTATCGCGTAATTTCCCGGCCGATATACCGCCCCAGTCACGGATACTCGATTTTCGTACCGACTTATGATAGGATCAATCATAACAGAATCACCATCAGCTAACGTAAAGTCAACAAAATCCTCGTTATTTACAGTATATATCTGAAACTCGGAGTCTCCCTTACGGCTCACATTTACATTCTTCTTGTAAGCATCACTAGTAAACCCCCCAGCATACTCCAATAATTTACTCAGGCTCTCCTCTCCCTTCATCTCGTAACGCATCGGACGTTTCACTTTACCAGCTACAGTGACAATTTTCTCGTAAGTACCCACGTTAATCAAATCACCATCCTGCAAAGTAATATCAAAACTATTATTACCATTCATGATATAATCATAAACATCCACGTGCTTAAAGGCTTTTCCATTCCTATACAACACGACATCACGCAAAGTTCCCACGTTATTTACACCTCCTGCCGCATACAATGCGTGAAACACCGTTGCCAAAGAGGGCAACATATAAGTCCCAGGCATGACAATCTCCCCCATCACGTTCACCTGAATACTTCGAATTTGTCCCAACGATACTTTCAAAAATGTTGATGGATTTTCCGACGCTAAATCTGAATAGATACGACTAAACATCGTTTTTAAATAAGAAGATGCCTCTTGAATCCGTTTTCCATTCAAATAAATCGGTCCTATATTCGATACGTTTATACTCCCCTCCGGGGATATCACCTGCCGAACAGTCGCTTCCGAATTTCCCCATATATCAATGATAACCTCGTCTCCTGGCCCCAACACATAATTCTCCGGTGTAGGAATATTCAAACTCGGTTCAAAAGTTAAATTTTTATTACTAAACAAATTTCGCCCGAAAATACTATTCTTATCCCCTTCTGTAACCAACACCACATCCCGATTCTCTAACGAGATAGTCTCTATACGCTCTCTATTTTCTTGAGCCAAACCTCCCTGCTTTCCTGAATTCTCTCTCTCGTAATTCTCCTTGATTCTCAACACCTGCTCTTTCGTGACGCCTTTTTGCGATAACATCAAAATAATCTCATCTTGACTTTTTCCTTGAGCCTGTGCGGACTTCACGGCTTCAATAACTTGTGCATCGGTCATCTGCGCACAAGCAATTCCCGTGACGCCAAGCATAAGTACAATAAAAATTAAAAATCTCATATTACTTTTTTTGAATGTTTTTTATGCAACCATCCCACAGGTTCATCTTTCTTGATTCACAAATCAATCCTGATAAACCTATATGCCGGATCGGCCACAAAGATACTGCATTAATTGAAAATCAAAAATCGAAAATCGAATTTTATTATAGTTTTCAGTCTATAATATTTCTTCAAATCTCATACTTGCTCTCGTAACGCATAAAATTTACGTCTCAAAGGTAAATAAACAACCACCAGCACCACCATAGAAATAATAAAATAAATCAATGTATACTCTGGAGTATACATCAACACCAACAAATACCCCAAATTAACAACAGCCTGTACTCCCATGTAGATCAAAGAAACAGGCAAATGAGCAAACTTCCCCTCGTTGGCTAACAATTGGTATAAATGCTTCCGGTGAGGTTGACCAATGTTCTCTTTCAACAAGACACGATGTATAATCGTCAGCACTCCATCCACCCCATAAACAGCCAAAAACACTAATGCAGACACGTGTCCGGTATGTATTATAAAGCCACCTAATAAAAAGAGTATAATAAAAGCCATTGATATCGCTCCCACATCCCCGGAAAAACATTTGGCATGAGAACGGAAATTATAAAAATTAAACACTAGTAATGACAGTATTATTACAGGAATAAACCCCGCCGGCGCTATCGGGGAAACAAACGCATTGATCCCCCATAACGCCAACATGGCAACCAGACTATATCCTCCGGTAATACCATTAATACCATCCATGAAATTATATATATTGAGTATGGCCAACCCGACAAATAAAGCCACAACCACGTATCCCCACGAAACCTCATGGACTCCTAACTGTAACAGCATCAATAGCAAAGAAAAGATCTGGACCAAAAGACGAACCTTTGCAGAAAGCGGGTGCATATCATCCATAAAACTCACCAAAGCCACCAACGTCAACCCGCATAAAAACCAAGGTGCAAAAAAATCAAAGATCAATCCATGCACAAGTACCCCTAAATAAAAAATCACCCCACCTCCTCGTAGGGTAATTGCATGATGAGAACTCCTTGCATTAGGAACATCCAAAATATTATATTTCTTGGCAATCTTAAAATAAATGTTCTCCAGCACGAAAAGGAGCAGGAGAACAAATCCATAGATCCAATTTATCATTTTTGTTGCTTAAACGATTCAACCATTTCTCGAATTCCATCCTCCAACGTGTAACGAGGCTCGTAACCGATAGCGCTTAATGCTAACTGACGATCAATAACCACATCTCCCCAGAGTTTCTGATAAAGATCAGGACGAACCTTCTCTATCAGTTTCAAGAATATGGATGGAGAAGGTAGATTTATCGTGTGTACTCCCAATTGACGAGAAATTTCCTCGACCACGTTACGCGTAG
>NZ_JBCOSQ010000061.1:0-32284 GCF_040920905.1 Butyricimonas sp. RTP31003st1_G1_RTP31003_210430
ATGCAGATATTTATAAATATCCTATTTATAATTTTTTAGAATCAAGATTATTTTATTGAACTATTTATAATTTTGCATGCATGAGAAAAGAAGGAAAATACACACTTTTTGAAACACTATCAATTTATCTGATTTCTGGTAACTCGATACCTTTTATTTTGCGGTATAAATTTAAAGCGTAAGAATCCGTCATTCCTGAGACGTAATCCGTTACCGTTTGTATTTTCGTGTAAATGGAATCATCTTGATGAACTTTGTATTGTTCTGGCATGACGGATAGAATATTCCGGGCATAATAGGTTTCTGGTTTCAGAACAGCATCAATATATTCTTTTAATATGGTGGCAAGGATTTTGAAACCTGCAATCTGTATTTGTGTAACGATATTCGTGTGATAAATCCGGGAATAGGCTAATTCGGTACAGGTTTCATAGGCTTGTTTATTGGTGCCTGTTAAGTGATGTATCAAGCTGCCTTGAAAGGTTCCGTTCATGATTGCCTCGTAGTTTTGGCAAAAAATGTCTGCACAGGCATTGATTAATTTATTAATAATACCTGCACGTAGAAATGCGATACATTCGTTTTTGTCCGTGACAATTTTGAAGGTTCTGGAGATCGTCTTTAAATCTTCCTTGTCTGTATCTTTGTCGTAGAAATTAAGAAGTATCCGGGTAGTTTCATCATAGGATAGAATTTTCAGCTTATGAGAGTCTTCAATATCCATGATCTGATAGCAAATATCGTCGGCAGCTTCAACTAGATAAACGAGTGGATGGCGGACGTATTGCAAAGGTTTTGAGTTGAGTTGGATAATACCAAGTTCTTCGGCTACTTCCTTGTATATTTCTTTTTCACTTTGGAAAAATCCGTATTTATGTCCTTTGAGGGAGGCTTTAGATTCAAATGGGTATTTAACAATGGATGCAAGTGTGGTAAAGGTCATTGTGTAACCCCCTGGCCTGCGTCCGTTAAAGCTATGGGTTAATAACCGGAAAGCATTTGCGTTACCTTCGAAATGACTGATGTCAGCCCATTCCTCGTCCGTCAGGAGTTTTTTCAAGTATTGTCCTTCTCCTTCCGTGAAAAAATAAGAAATAGCCTCTTCTCCGGAATGTCCGAAAGGAGGATTCCCCAAATCGTGAGCTAAACAGGCCGTACTAACAATGGTACCGATTTCTTCGAGGATTTCCGGGTGTTCCAATGCCTCTTTGGTTTTAACAAATTGTGCAATCTTGTTTCCTAGCGAACGTCCCACGCTAGCTACTTCTAGGCTATGAGTTAGACGGTTATGTACAAAGATATTGCCCGGTAACGGGAATACCTGAGTTTTATTTTGTAATCGTCGAAACGGAGAGGAAAAGATTAAACGATCGTAGTCTCTTTGAAATTGTGATCGGTCATGAGAGCGAAACATGGTGATAGTACTTCCCGGTTGATAACGTCTCGATGATAATAATTTATTCCAGTCCATCATGGTAGTTCAGATTACAAATTTATAGGTTACAGGTTTAAGTAAAGTATGTCAATTGGAGACCTGTAACGGTTATACAAATGTAGTAATAAAAAGAAGAGGAAGCAAACTGCTTCCTCTTTCGATCTTTATTTTGAAATGAAGTGGTAGTGACTACCAAATCTTTCGAATGCTGCTTTATCAAGCGTTTCTCGGTGATCGGGATGAGCAATATTGATTAAAGTCTTTGCTCTTTCCTGAAGGGTTTTACCATAAAGGTCTGCGATACCGAATTCCGTAACAATGTAGTGTACATCGAAACGAGTGGTAACAACTCCGGCTCCGTTTAACAAGGTCGGGCAAATTTTACTCACGCCTTTGTTTGTTACTGCCGGTAAGGCAATAATCGGTTTTCCACCTTCGCTGGCTGCTGCTCCGCGGATGAAGTCTAATTGACCACCACTACCACTATAAAATTTAATACCCAAAGAGTCTGCGTTGACTTGCCCCGTGATGTCAACAGAAAGAGCCGAGTTGATAGCCGTCATTTTCGGTTGTTGTGCGATGATGAACGGATCATTCGTGTAACCTACATCCATCATGGCTACTCCCGGGTTATCATCGATGAAGTCATATACTCTTTTTGATCCCATCAAGAAGGTTGATACGATCTTACCTTTGTCGAATTTCTTATTCATGTTGTTGACAACACCTTTTTCATACAAGGGTAATACTCCGTCAGCAAACATTTCCGTGTGAATACCTAAGTTTTTGTGGTTTCCTAATTGGGAAAGTACCGCATTGGGGATTGCTCCGATTCCCATTTGCAGGGTAGCTCCATCCTCAATTAAGGAAGCTACATTTTTACCGATAGCAATATCCTGTTCTGTTAACGTTGCCGGATGAGCTTCGATAAGTGGGGTATTGTCTTCGCAGAAAATGTCAATGTCAGATAATCTGATAATTGCATCTCCCCATGCTCTCGGTACGTTCGGGTTGATAACGCCAATAACTGTTTTTGCATTCTGTACGGCAGCTAACGTGGCATCAACAGAGGTTCCCATGGATACAAAACCATGTTTGTCCGGGGGACAAACTTGGATCATAGCAACATCAACCGGGTGAATACCGCTTCTGATCAGTTTCTGGGTTTCACTCAAATGAACGGGTACATAATCTGCATATCCTTCTTGAGTCGGTTTACGCACGTTACTGCCCACGAAATAGGATTCTAGGAAGAAGATTCCTTCGAATTCTGCTTCTGCATACGGGGCACTACCTTCCGTGTGCAAGTGTTGCAACTTGACGTCTCTCAATTCTCCTGCACGTCCTCTGTTGCAAAGAGCTTGAATTAGACCTTGGGGGGCACAAGCCACACTGTGAATGTGAATCCGGTCTCCGGATTTTACAACTTTTACAGCCTCTTCAAATGACACTGTTTTGATTCCTTGATACATAGCAAGTTATTTTGTTTTGATTTCTTATGATTTAATTATTAGCTAACCTCTTGAAAGAGGGGTGCAAGTTAACAACACTCTTTTAATTAAACAATTTTTTCCGTAATTATTAGTGTCCAATTTGTGACACGGTTTTTACTTACAGTAGCCAGCCTAGAATGGCCTTTCCCGTGAAAAGATAAATGTTCAAACCGATGATGTCGTTCGTTAGGGTGATAAACGGTCCGGTAGCTAGAGCCGGATCTATCTTTAGTTTATTGAGTAATAACGGGAATGCTGTACCGAACATGGATGCGAACATGATCACGATAAACAAGGATATAGTTACCGTGATGGGCATGGCAAGTGATGTTAGGTTGAAACAAAGGGATAGGATAAAAATGATGGAAGAACAGATGCAGGCATTTATGACCGCACATGAAATTTCTTTTGAGATACTCTGTAATATGTTTTTTGATGTCAGTGTGTTGGAGGCAAGTCCTTTTACCACGATGGCGGAAGACTGGATACCCACGTTTCCCCCCATAGCGGTGATAACAGGAATGAACATGGCTGTTGCTGGGAATAAGGCAATGTCTGCCTCGTAGAAAGAAATCATGTAGGCCGCAAGCATTCCTCCGAATAAACCGATGATCAGCCACGGGAGACGAGCTTTCGTTTGGTCCCAGATCGTGTCGGAAGATTCCACGTCTTGCGAGATACCGGACATCATCTGGTAGTCTTTTTCTGCTTCTTCCCGGATCACGTCAACCACGTCGTCGATCGTGATTCGTCCGACAAGACGTCCGATAGAATCAACCACGGGAATGGCGACTAAATCGTACTTCTGCATGATACGTCCCACGGATTCGGCTGGTTCATCGGTGGTCACGTAGGTTACGTCCGGGTTATATATACTTTGGATTTTGGTAGATGTCGGGGAAAGAATCATCTTTTTCAATGAAAGTCTTCCTTTCAAGATGTTGTCGTCATCAACGACGTAGATGTAGAATATTTCATCTAGGTTCTCTGCTTGTCGACTAAGTTCGCGTAGACAGGTGAGGACGGTCCAATTCTCGTTGACTTTCACTAGCTCTTTACCCATAAGTCCACCGGCAGAATCTTCGTCGTAATGCAATAGATCGACGATGTCTCCCGCTTGTTCGAGGTCTTCCATGTGTGAAAGAACTTCTTGCTGCTGTTCGTTGGGCATACTACCCACGAGGTCGGCGGCATCGTCCGTGTCCATGTTGTCCACGAAACGTTTGGCTATAACTTCCGGGGGGAAAGAATCGATAAATCGTTGTCTTTCGTCTTCTTCGATTTCTGCCAGAACGTCTCCGGCTTTCTCTTCATCTAGCAACAGAAACAGGAATTGGGCTTCTTTGGTGTCCAATTCATTCATGATTTCGGCAATATCCGCCGGATGAAGAGGTTCTACCAACTTGGCGACATCTTCTTTATTATCCGCTTTTATCAGTCCCTCTATCTGGGAAACTAATTCTTCCGAGAGTTCAAACTGTTGCATAGTTCATCAATTACTTGTTTGCCTGCTGAATCTCTTTACATAGTGTAATGAAATCCTCTACACTTAATTGTTCCGGGCGCAAAGATAACGTTTCTGAGGCAAAATCCGGAGAAATAATTGATTTTAAAGAATTACGTAAGGTTTTTCGTCGTTGATTGAAACCTGATTTTACGATATTGAAAAAAAGTTTTTCGTCACAATCGAGTTTTTCCCTTTTATTCCGGGTGAGTCGGATTACGGCGGATTTTACTTTTGGTGGTGGATCGAAAACCTGTTCTCCCACGGTGAAAAGATACTCGATGTCGTAAAATGTTTGTAGGAATACGCTTAAAATCCCGTATGTTTTGTTCCCGTGAGAGGCACTGATGCGTTCGGCCACCTCTTTTTGTATCATACAGACGACTTGGGGGATTAGATCCCGGTTTTCTAGGATACGGAAAAAGATTTGCGAAGAGATGTTATAAGGAAGATTCCCGATAATCGAAAACGGTTCTGTGTAGAAATTTCGAATATCCGATTTTAGAAAATCCCCGTAAATAATCTGCTCTTTATGGGCAGGTAGCTCTTCGTGCAGGTAGTCAATGGACTCCTGGTCGATGTCAATGGCAAGCACGGAAAATTTCGTATCTTTTAATAAATGACGTGTCAGTACTCCCATACCCGGCCCGATTTCCAGTACCCCTTTGGTGACAGGTAGTAAACTCGCCGTGATTTTACAAGCGATGTTTTGGTCTTTCAAAAAATGTTGTCCCAGATGTTTTTTTGCTCGAACGATACTCATAGTATGAATTCAGGGTGTTATGGGTTAAACTTCCAATTATTTATTTACTTTTGCAAACGACTTACAAAATAATGCTTTTATTTTGATTTGTGAAAATTATTAGAGTCTCAATCTTGACGAATTTTGTGGATGAAGCCATTTTATAAACAGGTTATAAAGTTTTTTGCCTTTTTGCTGGTAACAGTTTTTTTGTTCTGGCTGGTGTATCGAGATCAAAATTTCGATGACTTGATGAAGGTTTTGCGTGATGATGTCGACTATACGTGGATATGGGTAGCGATTGTTTTCGGTTTACTTAGCCACGTGAGTCGTTCTCTGCGTTGGCAGATGTTGACGAAATCTATGGGATACCGGATTTCTTTCATGAATAGTTTTATGGGGGTGATGATTGGTTATTTTGCTAATATGGCGATTCCCCGGATGGGTGAGTTTACCCGTTGTGGAGTGGTGAGTGAATATGAGAACGTGCCATTCTCGAAGTTATTGGGAACGGTTGTTACCGAGCGGGTATTTGACATGATTATGTTGCTGTTGCTTACTTTGGTTGTTGTTGTTTCGCAATTTAAACAGGTCGGGATATTCCTGGATAATAATGAAGAGATTAAACAAAAGTTATACACGATGTTTCATTCCCCATGGACTTACGTGGTGTTGGGAGTATTGATCGTGGGGGTGGCAGGTTTCTTCTGGTTTGTACGGAAAGGTACTTTCTTCACCCGGTTACATCATTTTTTATCGGGAATGAAAGAAGGTTTATTGACCGTGAAGGACGTGAAGCATAAGTGGTTATTTATCGGTCATACGATTTTTATCTGGCTGATGTATTTTCTGATGCTATACGTTTGTTTCTTCTGTTTCCGGTTCACCTCTCACTTGGGACCGATGGTTGGTTTGACCGTGTTTGTCCTTTCCAGTTACGGGATGGTGGCTCCGGTACAAGGTGGCGTGGGTGCGTGGCATTTCATGGTGATTGCAGCCTTGATGATTTATTTACCGCATACGGAAGAAATTGCCAGCCTGTCTAAGACATTTGCTTTGTTGACTCACGGCACGATGACATTGTTGTATATCGTGGTAGGCGTGTTGTGTTTGTTATTCTTGCCAATATATAATCGGAAGTAAATTTCATGTTTATGGATATTGTTGAAAAATATTTTACCGGGTTAAGTGAGAGCCAATTGAAACAGTTCCAACAATTGGAGGGGCTTTACCGGGAATGGAATGAAAAGATCAATGTGATTTCGAGGAAAGATATAGATGCTTTGAACGTGCATCATGTTTTACATTCTTTGGCGATAGCAAAGGTGATTTCTTTCAAAGCGGGGACAAAAGTGTTGGATGTCGGAACGGGAGGAGGTTTTCCCGGAATTCCGTTGGCTATTATGTTTCCTGAGGTAGATTTTTTCCTGGTAGATTCTATCGGGAAGAAAATTAAAGTGGTAGAGGGTGTTGCAGGAGCTTTAGGCTTAAAAAATGTGATAGCAAGGCAATTGAGAGTAGAGACGATGAAAGAAAAATTTGATTTCATCGTGAGTCGTGCCGTGACGGCTTTTCCGGCTTTTGTAGCCTTGACCAGAAAGCGTATTCGAGAGAATAGTTTCAACGATTTGTCCAATGGGATTTTGTATCTGAAGGGAGGGGATTTTGAAGATGAGATTCGGGATTTCAAGGATAAAATTTCTGTTTATAATATTCCTGATTTTTTTGAGGAAGAGTTTTTCGAAACGAAGAAATTAATTTATATGAAATTCCTCAAATAATTTTCTATTAACGATTTGGGAATAAGAAGAATTCTTCTTAAATTTGTCGCAGTTTACATTTCCACCTGGTTCATGCCGGGTGATTTTACTTACGTAATGAGAATTATCCAAATATAACGTGACTATATGTACGATATTTTAGAACTGAATGAAAAGTTACTTTCAGATTTGCGTCAAATTGCAAAAGAACTGAATGTTAAAAGGATTGAATCCTTTAAAAAGAAAGAATTAATATACAAAATTTTAGATCAGCAAGCCATGATTGCTACCGAGGAAACAGCTCCCGTTGAACCGAAGGAGAAGAAACCTCGCGTGAGAGTGATAAGGGGAGGTGCTGAAAAAGTGGGAGATTCCAAGGGTGGATTAGCCAAATTTAATCGGAATAAAGATAAGAAGGCCGATGCGAAACAGGAGAAAACCCAAAATGAAACAGTCAAAGAGGCTCCCGAAAAGAAAGATGCAGTTTTACCCGTAGAGGAAGTGCAGCCGATCAATGTCGTGCATAGTGATATTTTGGATAAGGATCTGGTTTTCAGTCGAACGGAAAATGGTATTGTTGTAGAGAAAAAAGGAGAGGTTGTTGCAGAACCACAGGAAACGGAAGTAAAGAATGAAACTTCAGAGGCTCCTAAACGTGAGCAAGCCGGACAAAAGCAAGACCGTAAGTTTTTTGATAAGCGTAACCGGAAACAAACCAATCGAGAAGAGGTGAAAAGTGAAGAAGGTGAAGAAGAGGTGAAAGAGGAGAAGGCGGTTGAAGAGGTTGTTAAAGAGGAACAGGTGGCAGAAAGACCCAGCCGTCCGAAGTTTGTAAAACGGAATAGACGTGTTGAGAGAGATGAAGAAACCATTCGTCAAGATGTGGAAGAGAATGATTTTGAAGATGTCGAAAATGAATCTGGCGTTAAGGAAGAGGTTGAAAATGAAAATTATGAAAGCGTTCCTGCTGAGTTTGAAGAAAAAAGAGAAACTCAAAACAAGATGCGTTTTGACAAACGCGATAAATATTACGAGTTCGAAGGAATTATTTTAAACTCGGGTGTGTTGGAAATCATGCCTGACGGGTATGGATTCCTTAGATCTTCTGATTATAATTACTTGAATTCTCCGGATGATATTTACGTGTCTCAAAGTCAGATCAAGTTATTTGGTTTGTCAACGGGTGACACGGTGGAAGGAACCGTGCGTCCCCCGAAAGAAGGAGAGAAGTATTTCCCGTTGATTAAAGTATCGAAAATTAACGGGAAGTCTCCGGAAGCGGTGCGTGACCGAATCCCGTTTGATCACTTGACCCCGCTTTTCCCGAATGAAAAATTCAATCTTACCGGAAGTGGGCGGGCTACGATTTCTACTCGTGTGGTGGATATGTTTGCCCCGATCGGTAAAGGACAGCGCGGTTTGATCGTGGCTCAGCCGAAAACGGGTAAGACGATGTTGCTAAAAGAAATTGCTAACGCAATTTCAGCCAATCATCCTGAAGTGTATTTGATTATCCTGTTGATTGACGAGCGTCCGGAAGAGGTAACCGATATGGCTCGTAGCGTGAATGCGGAGGTGATTGCCTCTACTTTCGACGAGCCGGCAGAGCGTCACGTGAAGGTGGCCAATATCGTGTTGGAAAAAGCTAAGCGTATGGTAGAATGTGGGCATGACGTGGTGATCCTGTTGGATTCAATTACTCGTCTGGCTCGTGCTTATAACACGGTATCTCCTGCATCCGGAAAGGTGCTTTCCGGTGGTGTGGATGCAAATGCATTACACAAACCGAAACGGTTCTTTGGTGCAGCCCGTAATATCGAAAATGGTGGTTCGTTGACGATTCTGGCAACTGCGTTGACTGAGACCGGTTCAAAAATGGACGACGTGATTTTCGAGGAATTCAAGGGTACTGGAAATATGGAGTTGCAGTTGGATCGCAAGTTGTCCAACCGTCGTATTTACCCGGCTGTGGATATTACGGCATCAAGTACGCGTCGTGATGACTTGTTGTTAGAGGACTACACGTTGAACCGTATCTGGATTTTGCGTAACTATTTGACGGATATGAATTCTGTTGAGGCAATGCAATTCGTGAAGGATCGTTTGGAAAAGACGAAATCTAACGAGGAATTCTTGATCTCGATGAATGATAAATAGTTTTATAAGTTTTATAATATGGAAAAGCGGGTTCATAATGGACTCGCTTTTTTGATGCCTCAAATATAGAATCATTTTAAGTACGTGCTTATATCGCAATGCTGTAGCGGGTTATGTGTGAATGAACGTTCATTTGGGGTGTATGAAATGTATGTTTTGCAACATGTAGATTACAAAACAATGCTTTTTTTATTACCTTTGCATTGCAAAGAATAAAAAATGGAGAGTTTACGTAACACGCATAAGATCCTGATGAAAGAAAGGACGTCTGCTATCCGTCGTGGTTTATTGGATACGATAGATTCTCGTGCCCGGTTGATTGCGATAAAGGGAAGTCGTGGTGTGGGGAAGACCAATTTCCTACTAGACTTTTGCAAGGATCATTACAAGGACGATCCTTCTTGTCTTTACGTGAACATCAATAACTTGTTCTTTGCGATGGAAGGATTGTTTAATTTCGTGGAACGTTTCTACAAGCTGGGAGGGAAAGTATTGTTATTGGATCAGATCCATAAGTATCCAAACTGGGACCGGGAATTGCGGGAGGCTTACGATCGTTTCCCTGATTTGCAGATCGTTTTCACCGCATCTTCTATTTTACGGGTCAAATCCAACAAATATTTGCATGGAATCGTGGAAATGTACAACCTGAGCGGTTTGTCGTTTCGGGAGTTTTTGGAGTTAGAAACGGGATATAAGTTTCCCGTTTATTCTTTCGAGGAAATAGTGGAACATCACGAGGAAATCGTGAACGATATTCTTGAAAAGGTGCGTCCGTTAGCTTTTTTTAATAACTATTTGAAATATGGTTATTATCCTATATATTTGGAGGAGAAATCACATATTGATTATTTGCTGAAAAACATCAACTTAACATTGGAGTTTGATATTCCGTACAATAATCAAATCGAGCTGAAGTACTTGACAAAATTGAAACAATTACTTTTTATCGTGGCAAATGGTAATAGTAATATTAATATCAGTAAGCTGAGTGCGCAGATCGGTGTTTCTCGTGCAACGGTGTTAAATTACCTGCATTACATGAAGAATGCTCGGTTGTTGACTTTGTTGTTTGATCGGGAAAGTGATGATGAGAACGGGCTAAAACCGAATCAAGTATTTTTGCATAATCCCAATTTGCTGAATGCGGTTTGTTTGGATCAGACGGATTCATTGATGATTCGGAAAACATTTTTAATTAGTCAATTATGTGCCGTGGCAAGATTGAATTTTTCGGGAAATGAAGATTTATTCGTGAACCAGAAATACGAGATTTCTGTACGGCAACAAGGAGATAAAGGGCGAGTCCGGGATTCAGTAATTCTGATGACCGATATGATCGAACGAGGTAAAAAGAATGTTATACCCTTGTGGCTTGCCGGTTTTGTGTATTGAGAGAAGTAAAAATCTTAAATAGAGTGATCAACTATTGTTAGTTAATGTTTAAAAAAATGGCAAAAGAAAAGAAATTTATCACATGTGATGGTAACGCGGCCGCTGCTCATGTCGCTTATATGTTCAGCGAGGTATCGTGTATCTATCCTATTACTCCGTCGTCTCCGATGGCAGAGTATGTAGACGAATGGGCTGCTAAAGGTAGAAAGAACCTGTTCGGGGAGACTGTAAGAGTGATGGAAATGCAATCAGAGGCAGGTGCTGCCGGAGCTGTTCACGGTTCTTTGCAAGCTGGTGCGTTAACCACGACTTATACGGCCTCTCAGGGATTATTATTAATGATTCCTAATATGTACAAGATTGCAGGTGAGTTACTTCCTTGTGTTTTCCACGTGAGTGCTCGTGCTTTGGCTGCTCATGCACTTTCTATTTTCGGTGATCATGCAGACGTTTACGCTGCCCGTCAAACTGGTTTTGCTATGTTGGCTTCCGGTTCTGTGCAAGAAGTAATGGATCTTTCTGCTGTATCACACCTGACTGCAATCAAGTCAAGAGTTCCTTTCGTTAATTTCTTTGATGGTTTCCGTACTTCTCACGAGATCCAGAAGATCGAAGAGTTGGATATGGAAGATATTCGTGGCTTAGTTGACATGAAGGCTTTGCAGGAGTTCCGTGACCGGGCTCAGAATTCTGAGAACCCTGTAACAAAGGGAACCGCTCAAAATCCGGACGTATATTTCCAGGGTAGAGAGGCTGCTAACAAATTCTATGATGCCGTACCTGACATCGTGGCTAATTACATGGATGAAATGTCTAAGATTACGGGTCGTACCTATCGTCCCTTCGTTTATTACGGAGCTAAGGATGCCGAGAATATCATTATCGCTATGGGGTCTGTAACCGAGACTATCCGTGAGGTGATCGATTACAAACTTGCTAATGGCGAGAAAGTAGGTATGATGGCTGTTCATTTGTATCGTCCGTTCTCTGCTAAATATTTTATGGAGGCTGTTCCTGCTACTGTAAAACGTATTGCAGTGCTTGACCGTACGAAAGAGCCGGGTGCAAACGGAGATCCGTTGTATCTTGACGTGAAAGACGTGTTCTATGGCCAGAAGAATGCCCCGATGATCGTTGGCGGACGTTATGGATTAGGTTCTAAGGATGTAACTCCGGGACAAATCATTGCTGTTTACAAGAACTTGGCTATGAACGAGCCGAAGAATCAATTCACTCTTGGTATTGTGGATGATGTAACCTTCCGTTCTCTTCCTATTGAACCGGAAGTAAAAGTGAACTCAGACCACATGTATGAGGCTAAGTTCTATGGATTAGGTTCTGATGGTACTGTAGGTGCTAATAAAAACTCTATCAAAATTATCGGTGGAGCTACTAATAAATATTGTCAAGCTTACTTCGCTTATGACTCTAAGAAATCAGGCGGTTTCACGGCTTCTCACCTTCGTTTCGGGGATGATCCTATCCGTTCAACCTATTTGGTGACTACTCCTGACTTCGTGGCTTGTCACGTGCCTGCATACATTCATATGTATGATGTATTGAAAGGTTTGAAGAAAGGTGGTTCTTTCTTGTTAAACTCTCTTTGGGATGAAAAAGAGGTTGGAGAGCATCTTCCGAATGCAATGAAGCGTTATTTGGCTGAAAACGAAATTAATTTCTATATTATCAACGGAACGAAGATCGGTCAGCAATTAGGTTTGGGTAACCGTACGAACACGATCATGCAGTCTGCATTCTTTAAAATCACGAACGTGATTCCTTACGATTTGGCTGTTAGCGAGATGAAGAAAGCTATCGACAAGTCATACGGAAAGAAGGGTGAGGCTATCGTGAAGATGAACTATGCTGCTGTTGATGCAGGTGGTTTGGCTGAAAACGTAGTGAAAGTTACTGTTCCTGCTGAATGGGCAAACTTGAAAGACGAAGCATGTGTTTGTGACGAAAACCGTCCGGAATTTATCCGTAACGTGGTTGACGTGATGAACGCACAGAAAGGGGATGATCTTCCTGTTAGTGCATTTGCAGGACGTGAAGACGGAACTTTCCCTGCTGGAACTTCTAAGTTCGAAAAACGTGGTATCGCTATTGACGTACCGGAATGGCAAGTGAACAACTGTATCCAATGTAACCAATGTGCTTACGTTTGTCCTCACGCTGCTATTCGTCCGTTCCTGATTTCTGACGCTGAATTGGCTGCTGCTCCTGCCGGAACAGAAACCAAACCGGCTATCGGTAAAGAACTTGCAGGATTGAAATTCAAGATTCAAGTATCTCCGTTAGATTGTACTGGTTGTGGTAACTGTGCTGATGTTTGTCCGGCTAAGGAGAAAGCATTGATCATGAAACCGCTTGAATCTCAAGAAGCTGAAATCGCTCGTTTCGAGTATATGGATAAGAAGGTTGGCTACAAGAAAGTAGTTGAGCCGAATAACGTGAAAAATTCTCAGTTCCAACAACCTTTGTTCGAGTTCTCCGGAGCTTGTGCCGGTTGTGGTGAGACTCCGTATATCAAGTTAATCACTCAATTGTTCGGGGAGAGAATGATGGTGGCTAATGCTACCGGATGTACCTCAATCTATGGAGGTTCTGCTCCTTCAACTCCGTATTGCAAGAATTATCAATCAGGGCGTGGTGTAGCTTGGGCTAACTCATTGTTCGAGGATAATGCCGAGTATGGTCTTGGAATGGCAGAGGGTAATAACCGTTTGCGTGACCGTGCTAAGAGATTGTTGGAAGAGAACTTGTCAAGTTTCTCTGCCGAAACTCAGGCTGCTGTTAACGAATGGCTTGCTGCTTTCGAGGATGGAGAGAAGACTTTAGCTGTCAGCGACAATATGTCCGCTGCGTTAGCTAAAGAAAATTCAGCTATCGCTAAAGAGATTTTAGAATTGAAGGCTTACTTCACGAAGAAATCTCAATGGATCTTCGGTGGTGACGGATGGGCATACGACATCGGTTACGGCGGTTTGGATCACGTATTAGCAAGCGGTCACAACGTGAATGTATTAGTGGTTGATACCGAGGTGTATTCCAATACTGGAGGTCAATCTTCTAAATCAACCCCTGTTGGTGCCGTGGCTAAATTTGCTGCCAGCGGTAAACGTGTTCGCAAGAAGGATTTGGGTGCAATGGCAATGTCTTATGGTTATGTGTATGTTGCACAAGTTGCTATGGGATCTAACCAAGCTCAATATTTGAAAGCTTTGAAAGAGGCAGAGGCTTATGATGGACCTTCATTGATCATCGCTTACGCTCCGTGTATCAACCACGGTCTGAAAGCAAGCATGGGTAAATCTCAAGCTGAAGAGAAGAAGGCTGTTGAATGCGGATACTGGCAATTATACCGTTATAACCCGGCATTGGAAGAAGAGGGTAAGAACCCGTTCCAATTGGATTCTAAAGAACCGGATTATAGCAAATTCCGTGACTATCTGATGGGCGAAGTTCGTTTCAACTCCTTGTTGAAAGCTGCCCCGGAAGAAGCTGAGCAATTGTTTGCCAAGACGCAGTCTGATGCTAAATGGCGTTACGAGGGGTACAAACGTCGTGCAGAAATGAAATACGGCGAGTAATACTCCATTAATAATAGAAAAAGATCGCTCGGGATTTATTTCCGGGCGATTTTTTTTGTAGATTCCACTGATAAGCCATAAACACGACTCTTTTGTATTATCCGTGTCTTCATTTTACTGTATTCTGAAAAACGAAACAAAACGCACCCGTATACGATGAAATTACCTAAATACGGTTCAGTTGTTAATTTTAATTACTTCATTAGAGGCACGATAGATTGTAAATACACTATAAATAGTACTAATTCTTGATTTACTGAAAGTATTTTTGTATTGTATAAAATGAGAAGGAATAATGGATAATAATTAGGTATTTTTTGGTAGATGACAATTACAGTTACTTATTTCAAGTAGAAATGATGATTGAGAGTATTTTGATCATGCTGGGGTTGTTAGAAGTAAAATAAAACCTTTTTGTTTATCTCAATTTGATGAGTGTATATTAGACTATTTGTAGTTGGAAGGAATGATTAAGAAAATACATATATTGGGGATAATTTTGGCATCTGTTCTACTGGTGTCTTGTATCGAAGAGCGTTTGAGCGCAGATGATACAGAGAATGCATCGGCCTATTTACAGGTGCGAGGGAACAGTTTGTTAAGTTCAACAGACCCGCTTGATAATGAGATTAAGAACCTTAGGATACTTGCGTTCAAGAAAAACACGGGACAATGTGTAAGCAATAAATTGTATAGTGCAGAATTGAACGATGTGATCAATCATCCTATTGATGAGGGTGTATATGATTTCGTGTTTTTGGCGAATGAACCGAACTTAGTGAGTATTTTGGATGGTTTGAATGGGATTAATGACTACGCTGATCTTGGAAATATCACGTATCCCGAACAAGCTTTTAGATCTGATGTACCCGTTCCGATGTTTCAAGAATTAAAGAATGTAGAGGTTCTTCCTAACCGGGGTGGAGCGAGAGTTGATGGAGGGGAAATACAGAGTCTGATAGAATTGCAATTGGAACGGCTTGGTACTCGCGTAGATATTGTATTGGAAGGAGAAGAGGATTTAACGGATTATTTTAAAGGAATTACTTTTTATAATCTTCCGGAAGGGATCACGTTGATGTCAGCAAGTAATGCCTCGCTTGGTAGAAGTAAGAACCGGAACTTTACATTGACAGACGATGCCGGCTATTTCACGAGTGTTTTTCCTAGCTTGGAGCAACAATCTCGTGGTATCGTGTGGGTAAAGAAAATCACTCGGTTCATATTACCGTTCAGTAATTTTTCACCTGAAGATGACGACAGCAAGGCTATTACATTAAAAGTTGATATGGAGAATCGGTATAGCCCTTCTTGTCACTTGAAAATACAGAGCAAGGGAGTGGCTGGAGCCTCGAAGGATAACTACACTTTACCTTATAATTCTGCACTTTTACTTACCGGTACGATTAAGGCTCCTTTGAATCTTAATATCCAAGTAACACCCTGGGGAGAAGAGCAACATGACTGGCAAGTTCAGAATCGGTATTTGAATGTTTCTGACATAAACGTGAATATTACTGATTATAATGGAGCCCGGATTACATTTTCATCCAATATGCCCGTGGTAAAAGTGTTACCGAACGTGATTGTCGGGAGTGGGTCGCAGACCATGGAAACGGGTAAAGTATTTAATGATCTTGTGCTTGGAACAGGAGAGACTTCAACAAGTCGTTTCGCGTACACTTACGATGCGGTAAGTGGTAAAGGTTCCGGATACATGGATATTTTGTTAGACGAATATAACATGGATATGGCGACTTTTCAAACGAATCCTAATGGGCGTTCTACTGTATTCCGGCTTGTGTTGTCGGCGGAAGATGAGAATGGGGGAAATAGCCTGCAAAGAGAAATCACTGTAAATACAAGCCAGAATGGAATACATTTTGCGGCTAATCCGTGGGATGGGTATACATATATCGGTGCTTTCTTTCGGGAAAATGAAACAGGTGAACGGATTATTTCGATGCAGTTACCTAAACGAACGGACGGGGCTCTTGGATTTTGGAATGTGAAAGTTGATAATTCATATAAAGGTCAAGTTATCTTGAGTACGACACCGAGTTTTGATCCTTATGCCGGGACGGATAATCCGGGAAGACCGGAGTTATACCCTGTGCGTCCGAATGAATATAAAAGAGAAGAATTGGTTAGTGATGGAACCGAAATAAAAGGTAAAGGCCGAATTTATTTCCGTGTAGCTTGGCGGGAGGCGAATAATAATTCAGGAAATACAGGAGAGAAAACGCCTAAGTATGCCACGCTTACAGTAACTTATGCTACTGCCAATTGGGAGGTTTCGTATAAACTTTATTTACGACAAGGAGAGGCTGACGACTATATTATGAATAAAGGAACATCAATTGCCAGCGGACCTTTGAGTGGCGTGCAGCGGAGTTATGCCAGAAAAGTTTCTCCATTTAACTTGATAGATCCGAAAATGAAAAATAAGGATCAGAATTATGTCGAATTATATGAGCAAACGGATAAAAAAGGAGCGGAATTTGTTGATTATCCGACTCAGGCCGGAACTTTCTATCAATGGGGGGTAAACAAGGCAGATAATACTTTTCTTGCTTACTTTCGTCGGGCTTATCATCCGGCCCAGCCATTTAACGGGACTTCTCCCACGGGATACTGGGCGAGTGATCAAGCTATAAATAAAATTCCGATATGGGCATCTTCGGGAGCGGGAGCGACGACAGACTACGAGTATGGGTATGGAAATGAATTTGAGATCTGTCCTCCGGGGTATCATAGACCAACAGACGGGTACACGAATCAAATTTCGTACAACGGGCCTTATCCGAATTATAAATGGAATGGTGTTTATGTTGATATTGATGGTAATCAGGTGAGTCAGACAAATAGTTCTGGTAATATCGCTTTTTCTGAATGGAGACAATCTCTATGGAAGAATCCTTGGCAGGGGGAAACTGTTCCGGGAAACGAGCAAGTTAAAGTTGGGGCTGGAACTTCTCTGGTGAAAACAGCTGTTAGAGAAAGAACCTCGCCTGCTTACCAAGCAAATACAGATATTTTCTTGTTGTTCGGGTTATATGCCGACGGTTACTTTGACCGGCGACCGAAAAAGATTCAGTCATCAACGACGAGTTCTGTTCAGGTCGGAGTTGCCGTAAATAGTCCTAGTGTGGCTTATCGAGGAACAATAGTTTATAATCCGGAGACGAATGCCTCCGTCTTTTTCCCGGCTTCCGGGCGGAGAAAGAATACGGCAGGGCAATTGGAGTATGCAGGAGAAGCTGCGTATTATTGGAGTTCTTCGACGGCACCTAAAACTCCAACTTGGGATGGAATCATTGTCCGGTCTGTTTGGGCAGTTGAAATTGGCAGTTGGAATCCTGGCCATTTACATACGCTACCGGAATTCGGTCATTCTATCCGTTGTGTAAAAGATGAAATAAGCTCAAATTAATAAGAGATGTATAAGTATAGATATATATTAGTTTTATTCACGCTGCTGTTATCCTTCTCGACTTGTTCAATACGGGAAGAGGAGAGAGGTGGGCCTGTGGTCACGGAAGAAAAGATCAGGTTTGAGCTTTTCACCCGGATTGGGGCCTACGGGCTACCTGTTTCCCGGGCCGGGGCGGATGAAACTAATGTAGACCAACGACCTTGGGTACTTGTTTTTCGAGGAACCAATGGGGATGCTGAATTTGTGGAGGCAGTTCAGGCTGATGAGCTTAACGGTAAAACTTACGTTTACCTGACGGAACAAACCGTGGCTTGTCGGTTATTGATACTGGCGAATCAGTCAAGTGGTTTCTATGTGGGAAACACGTTATATGCATTTACCGCGGAGAATTTTAATACTTGTCTGGAAAATAAGACACTTACTTATGCAAGTGAGAACTTGCTTACGGCAGCATTGACCGATCCGCAAATGACGGTGCCTTATGTCGGACAAAAATTGCCTATGAGCGATTTGGTTGATGTGACTAAGATCGATGCCAGCGTGACAATACCCCAAGTACAATTGAAACGTGTTGTCGGGAAAATCATTGTACGGAACACAGACCCGGATTTTGTATTGGAGGGAATTACAACGGTGACAAATGTTGCTAAAGAGTCAAGATTATATAATTTAAACGGAACCTTGAAACAAAGTATTGGAGCCGGAAATTTAGTGGAATATAGAGTAGATAATCTGTATAGTTCAAATATTGCGAATGCAGAAACGATCGTTGTGGGTGAGCAAACGACAGGGAATAATCCCCTTTATGTTTACGAGACACATACATTGTCAAATAATACCTATCTTATTATTCGGGGACGTTATATGAACGATCCGTTCTTTTACAAAATGGCTCTTGTGGATGATCACCTGGATATGTTGAATCTTCAGCGTAACACGGAATACATTTTCACGATTACTTCTGTTAAAGGGATGGGATACGGTACAATTGCAGATGTAAAAGCTTCGTTGGCATCTAATACCAATCTGAATTATACTATTTTGGTACAGGATCAAGCGGGTTACGAGATCATGAGTAATAACGAGTATTATCTAGGGGTGACCAATTCTCATTTCGAGATTTACGCCTCTGCGGGTACAAGTGACACCTATACCGCTTTTACCATGATAACGGATTGTAAAACAGAATTCCAGGATAAAAGGACTATAACCTCGCTTACGAATGGGCTGGAGATTGTTTCTCCTGCTAATGGTAGGATCCCGGTTTCAACAGATTCTCCTTACGAGGTGAAAATAAAGATGCTGACCGGTTTTACCTCGGGAGAGATCGAACTATATCTTGGTAATCTGAGAAAAGTGATAACGGTCAGAAGGAACGATATGCTATCCGGTGTGGCGAGAGTAATTAACCAGTTTATTGATAACGGGTATTATGTTTCCGCCCACGTGGAAGATTACGCGAGTCATACTTGGCTGAAATTATCTCCCGGGGAAGGAGGGGTACGTAATGATCCGGATTACATATATGTGGATGATGGAAAGATCAACTTGAATGTAGAGAGGAATGGATCTGGCAAGAGAGTGGGAGTTGTATATGTTGCGGTAGGTAAAGGTTCAACTCAAAGAATAAAAGTTTATATAACTCAAGCGGTAATAGCCTCTTGATGTGAATCAACTATAAAATGAAACTATGAAGAAACTACGATTGATATTTATTTTTTTACTTGCTTGTTGTGCCATTTCCGAAATGCAGGCACAGAAAGTTGCGGTAAAAAGTAACCTGCTATATGATGCAACAGCTACTTTTAATCTTGGGGTGGAACTCGGCTTGGCTCGGAAGTGGACGCTTGATGTTCCCGTGAACGTGAATCCTTGGAAATTTAGCGATGGTATGCGGTTACGGCACTGGGGAATACAGCCTGAAGTTCGTTACTGGTTTTGCGAGCGTTTCCGACGTACTTTTATCGGGTTACATGCCCATTATGCTGATTTTAATGTCGGTAGTTTACCCCATTGGTCTTTCATAAGCAAGAATATGCAACAGAACCGTTACGAGGGACATCTTTATGGTGCCGGGATTTCTATCGGTCACGCTTGGATATTAAAAAAACGTTGGGGTATAGAGGCTACTCTCGGGCTAGGCTATGCCCGGATCGTTTATGACAAGTATCCTTGTGCGGTATGTGGTACCCGGCTAAAATCCGGTAATCGTGATTATTTCGGCCCTACAAAAGTTGGTATATCATTAATCTATTTAATCAAGTAAAGTATGAGAATCATGTTACGATATATGGCTTGCGTGTTGATGGTCCTTTTATTGGGAACATTAACTTCGATGGCCCAGTCAAGACCCTCTTATGTGGGAACAATAAGTGTAAAACCGGTGCGGGTGTTACAAGCGGGTGAAATGCTTTACGTGGAGATGGATATTATCTTGGATCAGGTTAAAGTGAAGTCTGCCGGAGCCGTTGATATTATTCCTCGCTTAGTGGCGTCTTCCGATACGCTAGAACTCCCGAAAGTTTCACTTAAAGGACGTAACGAGTATGCAACTTACGAGCGAATACTTGCTTTGATGAGTAATTCGGAACGTTCGGATCGTGCAATACCTTATCTGGTTGAGAGAAACGTGAAACCTGAAAGCCGGACGATTCAGTATAGACATACCGTGCCTTACGAGCCTTGGATGGCCAAAGCGTACTTGGATGTCCAAAAGGATGAGTGCGGTTGCGGGGAAATTGCTTGGATGGAAGTGGAAACTGTCGATTCCGTGAGATTGGATTTCATTCCGGAACCTTATCAGGTGATCCCCCACATGGCTTACGTGCAACCCGTGCCTGAACCCGTTAAGAACCGGGAGAAACAGGTGGAGGCTTTTCTGGATTTCGAGGTGAATCAGACTTATATTCAACCGGAATACATGAATAATCCCGTGGAATTGGCGAAGATTCGGGCAATGATTGATGAATTACGTGTCGATCAAGATATAACGATTAATCGCTTGGATCTTATTGGTTATGCCTCTCCCGAGGGTTCTCTGGCTGGTAATAAACGGTTGTCGGAAGGAAGGGCTTTGGCATTGAAGAACTATTTGTCAAGACGCTACACTTTTGCACCTTCCCTTTATCATGTCGTTTTCGGGGGTGAAAACTGGGAAGGATTGCGTAAGGCATTGACGAAGCTTGACGTGCCTTATAAAGTAGCGGTAGAATCGATTATTGATGATTACGATGGGCAGGAACGGAAAGAACGTTTGATGAGATTGCAGGGAGGTGCGCCTTATCGTTATTTGCTTAGAAACGTTTATCCCAAATTGCGTGTCGCTATTTGTAAGGTGGAGTATCACGTTAAGAATTTCAACGTGGAGGAGGCCAAAGAGATTATGAAAGTGCGGCCGCAAAATTTGAGTCTTAACGAGATGTATTTGGTGGCAAATACTTATCCGAATGGCTCGAAAGAGTTTATCAACGTATTCGAGACAGCCGTGAGATTATTCCCTGAGGATGACATTGCCAAGCTTAATGCGGCGGTGGCAGCTCTTTCTCGCCGGGATATTGAAACGGCAGAACGATATTTGGATCAGGTAAAACACCGGGAGTTACCGGAATATGCCAATGCGGCGGGAGTGTTAGCTTTGCTTAAGGACGATTACGAGTCTGCCCGGAAGTATTTGCAGATAGCGGTGGATGCAGGACTGGAGGTTGCCGGGAAGAATCTGGAAGAACTGGAAAAAAGAGAACAAACCGATCTTGAAATAAAGTCAAGAAAAAAATAATGAATAACGAAATTATCAATCATTGAATTGAGAAAACAACCAATATTAATAATATAAAAACAAACGAACCGATTTTTAATAAGTAAACCAATTTTCAATTAAACTTTGTAACTATGAAGAAGATGTATTTTTTAGTCGCGGCACTTTTAGTGTTGTTGTCCGCGGCATGTACCAATGATCATATTGATCAAGATGATGATGACGGGATCGTAACTGATCCTACTGGAGAGGCTTGGATTGCGTTAAACGTGGGACCCCCGACGACCTCATTTTCTCGGGCTCTACACGATCCTGATAAAATAATAGGAACGGCCAAAGAATCAAACGTGAAAAAAATTCGGGCTATATTTTTTGATAAAGATGAAAAAGTGACTGCGGATAAAACGTTTACAGTTGGAACAGACTTAGAAGCTGGAAATCCGAATCAGCCGGAAGGTGATCAAGGAAAAGCTTTTAAAGTGCCTGCTTCATCCAAACGAATTTTGATTATCGCGAATCCGAGTTCGGACTTGCCCGTAACATCTGTGGGGACAACCACATATACCGTTTTTAATCAAGCTATTCTTGCTGTTGCCTCTCTTTCTGGCGATGAGTATTTTATGATGAGTAATGCCAAAGGTGGTTTGGAACCGTCTGCATCAAACTCGGATGGGGCGGATGCGAATTTGGTCCTTTATAATTCAGCCTCTAAAGCTGAAAGTCAGGCTCTTTCCATCAATGTTGACCGTGCTGTTGCAAAAGTAAGGGTATATACAGATAATACAGGTATTTCCTCTAACAACACGAAGGCTAATATTTCTCAACCTGGTTGGGTATTGAACGCGACGAACAAGAAGTATTTCCCTGTGTCGAAACGTGAAAAAACTTGGTATGAAACTCAACCGAGAGGGTGTATTACTCCTTTCGATCAGTATAAATTAGGTTCGTATAGAATAGATCCGAACTATGATAATCAACCAACAGTGTTGCCTCCGGCTTTCACAGACTATTTGAAAGATTATAGCTACTATCTGGATGCAACGGATGTTCCCGCAGGAGCGTGGCACCCGACAGATGCTTCTTCGGATAATGCAGAATATTGTCTAGAGAATACTCAAACTGAAGATCATAATGTATGGGCTTATACGACCCAAGTGTTATTCAAAGTTATTTTCTCTCCGAAAGGATTACAAACTCCTGATAAAAACGTTTATGATAATCCTGCAGATTTCGTGAATGCCGGTGCGTTGGATTCGGGAAAAGATTGGCTTATGGTGAATGGTGGTTATTACACGTGGAATTTGCTGATGGATTATATTAAAGCAGAATTGACGTTCAAATATCAAAGTGAAGATAATGATCCCACGATCATTCATAATACGGCACTTACGAATGCTTTGAATGCTTATTTGGAGGCAATTAATGAAGCTAAAGTTCCGATTGATAGAAATAATGCCAGAAGTCCGGAGGAACAAGCTGGGGATGTTGTTGATGCTTTTAATGTAAAGAAAAATGCAGTAACAACTCATGGTGCCGATCGTCACGGTACTGTTTCATACTACGTGGGCGGAGTGAATTACTACCCGATCATGATCAAGCATGATGATTCTGGGGACGTGTATAACGAACTGGGAGAATTTGGAGTGGTTCGTAATTCTGTTTACGACGTGAATATTTCTAGGGTAAATAATCCCGGTTATCCGAATATTCCGGAACCAGATCCGGGTACCAAAGATGAAGATGAGGATAATTATTTGTCTATCAGAATCAATGTTAACCCATGGACTTGGTATACTCAAACTGAAGAACTGTAATTTGTTCGATAATGCTACTAAATTGTGAGGGACAACTCTTGTCCCTCGCAAACTTAATACCTCTTGAAATTGAGGGGATGTTGTTTGCCATTGGTAAAATGGAATGCCAAAAAAGAAAGAAATGAATTTCAAAAGTCATGTAAATTTACTGATCATTGGACTTCTGATGATTGGTACAGGGATTTTCATATCCTGTGATGCCTTTAATGAAAATTTGCCGGAGTGTCGTTTGTTTGTCAAGTTTAAATATGACTATAACATACTATCCGTCTGCGCTTTTCATAAACAGGTAGATAAAGTGGAACTCTATGTTTTCGACAAGGATGGCAAATTCCTTTTCCAGCAAGCCGAAGAGGGGGATGCGTTGGCTACCGGTAATTACCAGATGTCCGTGGCACTTCCTTTGGGCGAATACAAGTTGATGGCTTGGGCCGGGGTACATGATTCGTACGATGTTCCTCAGTTAGCGCCGGGTGCGTCGATCACGGAGTTGGAATTAAAATTGAAGAGAACGTCATCGCTTATTATTGATAAAGCGTTGGAACCGCTTTGGTATGGTGAAATCAATGATGTAAACTTTACCGGTAATATCAATCTTGTCGAGACGATTAACTTGATCAAGAATACAAATACCGTAAGATTTATTTTCCAACAGCCGGAGAATAGCGGGGGTGGGTTTGCCGTGGATGATTATGATTACGAGATACTCGAATCGAACGGGTATCTTGATCATCAGAATCAATTGAAGGATGATGATGAGTTGAGTTTTCGTCCTTATTATAGCAAACAGATCAGTCCTGCGGCCATCGGTGTGGAATTGAACACGATGCGTTTGATGGATGATCGACCGACTCGTTTTGTCGTGACGGAAAAAGCCACGAATAAACCGGTGTTTAATATAAGTCTTACCGATTATTTTAGCAAGACCATGATGGCCGGACGTAATTGGAGTACCCAAGAGTATTTTGATCGTCAGGATGAATGGGATGTTGTTTTCTATTTTGCCGGGGAGAACGGGGAAGGTCTATGGCATGCCGTGCAAGTGATCATTAATGATTGGACGTGGCACATTCAAGATGAGGGAGAGGTTTTGTAATTTCCAAAAATTGATTATTTTTGAGAAAATGGTAATCAATAATATTGCATGGAAAAAAGATTGGAAGAATTGTTTAATAATTCGTCACTTACAGTTGAAGAATTAAGAAATGTATTTATAAAAGACCTTGTTCCTCTCGTGCATGGAGAGAATTTGGTAGGTCTGGATCGAGGGGATGTGGAGCATCTTATGGATGGTAATAATAAGTTTCGGTTGAAGATCGGGACCGGAGTCGGTGAAAGTCGAGCCATAGATGCAATCGGAGATGTGCTGACAAAATTGGGATCGGTTGTCGAAGAAGCGGATCATGCTAGGTATTTGATGTACATTGAATATGGTGCGGAGGATTTGATGATGGATGAATTGGTCCGGGTAATGAATTATTTTGAGGAAAAGGTTGGAAATGAAGTAGAAATGGTTTGGGGAGCCGGGCGTAATGATGAATTAGGGAATCAATTGGAAATATTATTGTTGGCCGGGTGGAAGTAATTACCTGAGGGATTCTGAACGGTCATATAAAATAGAGTATTCACGGAAATCTTTTTCAAGATTCCCGTGAATGGTTATTATTCGAAAGTTAGTTTGAAATACTGGTCATTTGAATAGGTATTCTTTTCTGGCAAAGAGAAAAATACATAGAAGTGTAACTTAAGGTACTTGTATACAATTTTGTAGTGAAATGTGAATTCCTAAATGCAAGAATGCGTATAGAACTACCCGTTATCAAGTGAAGAAGGAATGAGTACTTAAGGTAATTGTCAGATAATCATAGAGTAAAAGCCTATCAAGTTCGTATCAAAGACGTTCACGAACGTCTTTGATACGTCTTTGTAGCGAAGTTAATACGTCTTTAATCCCTAAGTACATCGAATATGCAACGGGTAAACACGGTTTATTACCCTGAAAAAGTTTATTGTATAGAGTAAACCTATATCAGAAAGATTGAAAATACGTGAAATGGATAGCGTTTCCCGGCGCTTGTTTTTGGAATTTTCTCGTTTCGAAGTAACCTTGAAAGGGGGAAAAGCGTAATGTGTGAAAATTAAACAAGAAAGATGATGGATTTGAATAAAATGTTGAACTTGACGGGAATGGTAGCTCTCGTGACAGGGGGCGGTAATGGTATTGGTTGCGGGAGTGCTCGTATTTTGGCAGAGGCGGGAGCTGATGTGGTGATTGGTGACGTGAATCTGGCGGCAGCCGAAGAGGTAGCTGAGGATATACGTGGAATGGGGCGCCGGGCTCTGGCTCTGAAATGTGACGTGACGAAAGATGCGGATTTGATGAATCTCGTGGAACGGACCATCGTGGAGTTCGGTAAATTGAACATTTTGGTGAATAACGTGGGAGTTGGCGGGGGAGGTCGTGAAAATCCTTTTCGGGTGACGGTGGAATATTTCGAACATATTTTCAAGGTAAATGTATTCAGTGCTTGGAGATTGTGCCAGTTGGCCGTACCTTATATGAAACAAGCTGGTTACGGTTCGATCGTGAACATTACTTCCATGGGGAGTATCAACCGGAGTCCGAACATGAGTGCCTATGCCTCGTCAAAAGCGGCTTTGAATCACATGACTGCCAACTTGGCAATGGATTTCGGACCCGATGTACGGATTAATGCCGTGGGACCGGGAGCCGTGGAAACGCAAGCACTCGCATCCGTGCTGACTCCGGAGATCGAGAAAAAGATGTTGGAACACACGCCAATCAAGCGATTGGGTGAAATAGAAGACATTGCCGGGGCGGTCCTCTTTTTTGCAGCACCGATTTCCAGTTGGATCACGGGGCAGGTGTTATTCGTGAACGGGGGCGGTGTCCAAACGTTGGATTAATCCTTCTCGGGACCACCCGTTCCTTCTTTTTGTACTTGTAATTCTTTGATTTCTTTGTTGAGAAAAATGGACAGGATCGTCCGTAAAATTACAACTCCCCCAAGTATAGCCAATTCATTCAAGCTGGGTTCCAGAACTGTTTTTAGAATATCGGAGGCAATCAAAAACTCAAGGCCTAATAGTAAATAAGTTCCTAGATCGGCACGAAGTTCACGAGTTGCCGTGAACGAGTATTTCCCGGTAAAACGTTGGGATTCATTACGGATGAACGCACAAAAAGCAATTATCGCCCCATAGATAACGATGATCAGGCTGATGACGCTGATTCCCGTGGATAATATTTCAAGATAGTGCATGATTTTCATAATATGGTATTTATAATGTCGTAATTACGGATTTTTTGTATAAAGGTTGTTACGATTCCCGTTTTTTCGCTAAAATCGTTATCTTTGAGGTGTTGTAAAAATAAATCACTTACTATAAAGAAACAATGGAGCAAGAGAACAAACAAATGAATTCACTCCCGGATAACGCGTACCGGGAACTCGCCCCGGGCGAGGAGTACAAGCCGATGATGCCGGCGAATACGAAACCCAAGGAGGTTACGCCTTATTCCGTGACATTCGGTATTATCATGGCGGTCATTTTTTCTGCGGCAGCAGCTTACCTTGGACTGAAAGTAGGACAGGTATTCGAGGCCGCGATTCCTATCGCTATTATTGCTGTTGGTGTGGGCAATATGTTGGGGAAGAAAAATATGTTGGGACAAAACGTGATTATCCAGTCTATCGGAGCTAGTTCCGGTGTGATCGTGGCCGGGGCAATCTTTACGCTACCGGCTCTTTACATTTTAGGACTGGAGGCTCAATTTTACCAGATATTCCTTTCTTCTTTGTTCGGGGGATTTTTGGGTATCTTGTTATTGATTCCTTTCCGGAAATA
Source organism: Butyricimonas sp. RTP31003st1_G1_RTP31003_210430 (assembly GCF_040920905.1). NCBI lineage: Bacteria > Pseudomonadati > Bacteroidota > Bacteroidia > Bacteroidales > Odoribacteraceae > Butyricimonas > Butyricimonas sp. RTP31003st1_G1_RTP31003_210430. The sequence continues at coordinate 26,954 of NZ_JBCOSQ010000061.1, forward strand.
TTTCGTGAAAGATATGCATGGGAAATATCCTTTCCCGGAGGCAACAGCAACCACGGAAGTTCTGGTTTCTGGTGAAAAGAAAGGTAACCAAGCTAAACTATTGGCCGTGAGTGGACTGATCGGAGGTCTTTATGATTTCTGCGTGAGTACCTTTGGTTGGTGGGCAGAAGGAATCTCAACCCGTATCATGGGATGGGGAGAAGTGCTTGCCGACAAGATGAAAGTGGTGTTTAAAGTGAACACGGGTGCGGCAGTACTCGGTTTAGGATATATTATCGGGTTGAAATACGCGGCGATTATTTGTGCCGGTTCTTTCACCGTGTGGTTCGTATTGATTCCTTTTATCAGCCATTTCGCTGATGGACAGACATTAGCTGTTGGAGAGGGAATTACGGTGTTGTTGCGGGATATGACCCCGGAACAGATCTTCTCGAATTATGCCCGTCATATCGGTATCGGTGGTATCGCCATGGCCGGTGTTATCGGTATTATCCGTTCTTCCAGTATTATCAAGCAGGCTTTAGGCTTGGCCGTTAGTGAATTAGGTGGTAAGAAAAAAGGAGATGGTGTGGTGGAGCGTACACAGCGTGATATTTCCATGAAGTTCATCCTGTCCGGGATTATCTCCGTGCTGATCGCTACTTTCGTGTTTTTCCAATTTGGCGTGTTGGGTAATTTAACTCACACGATCATCGCAACCTTGATTGTATTCGTTATCTCTTTCTTGTTCACGACGGTGGCAGCAAACGCTATCGCTATCGTGGGGTCGAATCCGGTATCCGGAATGACGTTGATGACGTTGATTTTGAGTTCGCTGGTATTGGTTAGTGCCGGGTTGAGCGGAACGAGCGGAATGATGGCTGCCATGATCATCGGTGGGGTGGTTTGTACCGCGCTGTCTATGGCCGGAGGTTTCATTACCGACTTGAAGATCGGTTACTGGTTGGGGACAACTCCTGCCAGACAGGAAGGCTGGAAGTTCTTGGGTACGGCTGTTTCTGCCGCCACGATTGCCGGTGTAATGATGGTGTTGAACCAGACTTATGGTTTCGTGGGAGAGAATGCGTTGGTTGCCCCGCAGGCAAACGCGATGGCTGCCGTGATCAAGCCTTTAATGGAAGGTGGAGCAACTCCTTGGTTGTTGTACTTTGCCGGAGCGGCTTTGGCATTGATCTTGACGATGATCGGTGTTCCCGCATTGGCTTTTGCTCTAGGAATGTTTATCCCGTTGGATTTGAATACCCCGCTGTTGATTGGTGGTTTGGTTAGCTGGTACGTGGGTACTCGTAGTAAAGACGAGAATGTGAATAAAGCTCGCCGTGAACGTGGTACATTAATTGCTTCCGGATTTATTGCTGGTGGGGCTTTAATGGGTGTGATCAGTGCTATTCTGAAATATTGCGGTGCTGACTGGTTTATCACTTGGAGTGGTGCTGAAGTATTGGCTGTCGTGATGTATATTTTGATCATCCTTTACTTCATCTACGATTCAATGAAAGCTAAACTGACAGATTAATTTTAAATTTTAGATTGTAAATTTTAAATTGGACAATGCAATTGGAAATTTGTAATCTAAAATAATGATTAAGCCGTTTTAATCTAAAATTTAAAATTTAAAATCTAAAATAAAAATGGTGGATTTAAAAGATCGTTTTTTGAAATACGTGAGTTTCGACACGCAGAGTGATGAAATGAGCGAGACTTTCCCTTCTACCGAAAAGCAGAAAGTGTTGCTGCAATACTTGGTAGAGGAAATGAAATCTCTTGGGTTAACTGAGGTGGAGATGGACGAGCATAGCTATGCTATGGGTACGATTCCCGCTACTCCGGGTTATGAGAATCGTCCGGTGATTGGTTTTATCTCTCACGTGGACACGAGTCCGGATATGAGCGGGGCGAATATCAAACCGCAAATTATCGAGAATTATGATGGAAAGGATATTCGTTTGAACGAAAATCTGATGATGACGGTGAAGGATTTCCCGGAATTGTCTGCATTTAAAGGACATACATTGATTACAACCGACGGGACAACTTTGTTGGGTGCTGACGATAAAGCGGGTGTTGCCGAGATCATGACGGCTGCCGAGTATCTAATGGCACATCCCGAAATCAAACATGGGAAGATCCGTATCGGTTTCACTCCGGATGAGGAAGTGGGTCGGGGAGTGGATTATTTCAACGTGGAGAAATTCGGCGCTAAATTCGCTTACACCATTGATGGTGGGTTTGAGGGCGAATTGGAATATGAAAACTTCAATGCCGCCAGTGCCAAGGTTGCTATTCAAGGACGTAACGTGCATCCGGGTTATGCTAAAGATAAGATGATTAATGCTTTGCAGGTAGCTGCCGAGGTGAATAGCCTGTTACCTGCCTGGGAGCGTCCGGAGCATACTGATGGATACGAGGGTTTCTATCATTTGGTAGGATTGAGCGGTTCCGTGGAGAATGCGGAAATCAGTTATATTATTCGTGATCATATCCGGGAGAAGTTTGAGGCTAAAAAACAGTTCATGACGAAAGTGGTCGAATTGTTGACCCAGAAGTATGGCGAAGGCGTGTTGACGTTGACCTTGAAGGATCAATATTATAATATGCGTGAGATGGTTGAGCCGCATCCGGAAGTGATCGACAAGGCGTTTAAGGCTATGGAGCAAGCCGGGGTAACCCCGATTGTCCGTCCGATCCGCGGAGGTACCGATGGCGCCCGTCTTTCATACATGGGATTACCTTGTCCGAATTTATTCACTGGGGGAATGAACTTCCACGGTAAGTTCGAGTACTGTTCTCTAGACACGATGAGACGTGCGCAGCAGACGATTTTGAACTTGATTCAGCTTTGGGCAGAATAGAATTAACTCGATAAAAAATACAAACACTCCAATCTTGTTAAGTTTGGGGTGTTTTTTTTATGGGGAATAATAGATATTTTAGGATTTAAATGTATATATTTGTAGAAATACAAAAAGATATGCAGAAATTTATAATCTTATTCATCTTCGCGTGTATAATTTGTTCATGCGAGAAAAGTGATAACAAGCCTTCTCAACCAAGGTATTTAGTATTGACTAGGACTGTAAAAATGTTACCAACTGAGTACCAAAAGGGTAAAGAGATGAAGGAGGTCTATACTTACAACGATTTCGGGTATGAAGATAGTTTTATCTTGTACGTTGATGGTGAAAACGTGGAGGAAAGGAAAAATTACAAGCATGATGAACAGGGACGAGTTTTGCATTGGGAAGCTTTTGCCCCGGATGGGAGGAAAGGGTTAACGATGGATTATACTTATTCCGCGTCAGGAAAGGTATTGGTGGAGGACAAAGTTTTTCTTCCGACAGCAGAGAGCGGGTACGGGGCGGAGACAGATCATTACCTGACACAATACACGTATGATGAACAGGATCGTGAAATTCAGCAGCTTTCTTACCTCAATGACGAGATTCTTGGAGTACATACGAATTACAAGTATGACAATTCCGGGAATTTGCTTTTGGTTCATGATGTTGATAAAGACGGGCAACTTAAAATGAAATATGAGGCTACTTATAATAGGGCAGGGAAAATAGAAAAAAGCACGGTGACATCGTATTTGAGTTTTGGAACGCTTACTACTACGTGGAAGTATTCTTATGATTCCGGGGGTTACTTGATATTGGAGGAGGGATATCAAGATGGAAAACCCGCGCACGTGCTTAAAGATCATAAATACGATGAGGCAGGGAATCTTTTGTCGTATAATTCGTGTGGGGTTGATGGTGTTGTATATACTGAATATTACTACACTTATCAACGATTTGATTGAAAGTAAATATCGTTTGCTTGATTTTTATCAAGGTTTGACGTTAAGAAAATATTAATTTTACACCTTAATAAAGTAAGGTTTAAAACATGAAAAATAATATGTCCGTGGCCGAACAGGCAACTCTTTTCCCTTTTACCCCGCCGAAACATTCGGATAGTTTGTGTATTCCCGTTCAGACGTGGGAATTTTTATGTCACACGCTCTATTTAAAGCGGTATCCTTTTTTACTCGGTCCGAAAGGATGTGGGAAGTCTTCCATTGCTAAGGAATTGGCGGATGCTATGGGGATGGAGTATTTTGCTTTCGATATGGGGCAGGCTTTTAAGCCGAAAAAGATGTTCGTGGGAGGATTGATTATCGGGGATGACGGGAAAACGAAAGCGGTGCGTTCGGAGTTTTTCAAGGCTTTTGTGTCGACTAAACCAACGTTAATATTCTTAGATGAGTTGACACGTACCCCGATGGTGGCGGCGAATTTCCTGATGACTATTTTGGACCGTCAACAATCGTATATCTATGATGAGGATTCCGGGAAACGCTATAATAAAGGCGAAAATGTGCTTTTCGTGGCAGCAGGTAACGTGGGATTTGCCTATGTTTCCACGCAGCGTTTGGATACAGCCTTTGAAGATCGTTTTATCAAAGTTCGATTAAATTACTTGACCACGACGGAAGAGGCTGCATTGATTCGGGCTCGGTTCCCGAAGGTGTCTCGTGATGCGGCTACTCAATTGGCCAAGGTAGCCGAGGTGTTACGTTTGGCCGAACAGAAAGAAACGCTATCCGTTTCACTTTCGACTCGTCAGGTGCTGGATGCGGCGGCTTATATCCCGTTAGGGTACAGGCTGGATGAGGTGATCGAGCGGGTGATTCTCACAAACTACGTGATTACAGGGGAGGAGACGGTGGCTCGTTCCTTAATACAGACCCTTTGAACGTGCGGTCATGGATTATCGACGGATAGAAGAGATATATGACGAGCAGTTTATCGACCGGGATTGGTGGGGAAATTTTCCCATGGCTCGAAATTTACTGGATCGGGATTTGGGAACCACGGATTTATTGAAATTGGTTCCGGTATGTGCGAGGATCGCTTTTCATGTCACGGGGGAGATTCCTAAAATGGTACTTTCTAATCGGGTTCCTAGTTTGTCGATGAATCCCAAACATATAGCCCTGAATTTAAAATTGTTGCGATTGGGCGTGTCGGACGAGACAAGAGTATTTGTCTTTTTCGGGTATTTCGTTCACGAGTTGGCACATCTGATTTACACGGGAAAAGATATTGCAGAGTTGAGTGACGATGAATTGCGCTACACACCAATGCATTATGATATGATTCATTTTATTGAGGATCGGCGAGTGGAGTCGAAACTCGTAAAGGATTTTCCCGGTTATCACTATTATTTGTATGCGGCTCGTAAGTTGGGGTTGGCGATGGGATTGAATGCCGTGGAACATTATATGGGATTTTATGGCGGACAGAGTGAAGATGGTGTACATCGGGGAATGGATGGTTCCGAGGC
>NZ_JBCOSQ010000062.1:0-31768 GCF_040920905.1 Butyricimonas sp. RTP31003st1_G1_RTP31003_210430
GGAGTATAGAATTGATACGGTATGGTATTCCGGAGTCCCGGGTGAGGGATATTATTACACGTCAAGATGGTATACCGGAGATTCTTTGCTGAAAAAGAAAATTCAATTGAATTTGTCCATGATGGGGCACGCCGTGGATTATGACCGGGAATTTCGGTTGAAAGCGGTGGTGGCGGAAGGTACGGATGAAGTGGCAAAAACTTTCTTGGAGTTTGAGCCTTCGTACGTGTTCCGTGCCGGGCAATTGAAAGACACGGTGGAAGTGTACGTGTTGAATCCGGGTGCTAGGGTGAACTACACGATTGGTATTGTTTTAGATACGGAGAATTCCGATCCTTCATTGGAATTGGGAGCAACGGAAAAGAATGAATATCAAGTGCTATTAAGTAATCGTTATCCACAGCCGTCTCAATGGGATGCGAGTGTTGTCGGGGAGTTTAGCGAGGACAAGTATGCATTCATGGTAACCATTTTGGGGAAATTGTATGATCCGTATGCCAACTGGAGTTCTGATATAGCCACGCTGTTAGAGGCTTTGAACGAATACAATGCTTCACATCCCGGAGAAGAGAAAGATTTTACATTCCCGGAACCTCCGGCTCCTACTTGGTGGAGTACGTTTGAACACATAATCGGAGAATATTCTATGGCCAAGAATCAATTTATGCAGGAGGCTTTAGGGTATGATTATAACTATTTCGGTTGGTGGTGGATAGAGGATGAGGCTGGAATGAACCAACGCTTACGGGATGCCTATGACGAATATAACGCAGAACACCCGGATGATCCGCTACCGTTCGAACAGTTCCCGGTTATATGAGAGAAAGATTATTCTATGATTCATAAAATAGAAAAACAATGAAAAGATTAATATTTATAGTCGGATTTGTTGCGTGGTTTCTTGTCGGATGTTATGATGATAAAGGAAATTACGACTACAAAGATATAAACACGATTGATGGGCTTACGTTTATGCCTACACCGATTACCGTGGAAGAAGGAAATACGTATCGATACGAGTACCGCCAGCCGGCACAGGAAGAATTGAAGGTGACCTACTCTCCGGTATTTACCCAAAGTATGGTGGAAGGGGAGGATAACGTGGAGTATTTGTGGACGGTGGGATACAAGGATGGTTCTGAGAATGTTGTGGATAGCGTGTTCACGAAAGAACTGGAACTGGCTTATCCTCCGAAGAAAACAACCAGATATAATGTTAAATTCCGGCTGAGTGATAAGCGGACAGGCGTTGATCATTATCGTGATTTTACCATGACTACGAAAGTGCCGTTCGTGAATGCGTGGTTTGTCCTGAATGGCCCGGAAAACAACAGGAAGTTATCTACCGTGGAGGAACCGGATTCCACGAGCCCGATCATCAGTTATGATGCTTATAAGGATTTGTGGAACAGGGAACGATTCCAAAAAGCGGAGGCTTTGTCGTACGTGAATCTCCTGACTCACATGGATGGTGGGGATAAGTATGAAAATTTATATGTTATTCAGCGGGATTCTGTTGCTTTGATGTTGCCTTTCGTGTTGGAAGACCGGAAAGATTCCAGATCGTTATTTGCACCGGGAGCTAACCCGAATAACTTGGTTTATAGTGAATCTCATCCTTTGAGTAGGTATGCTATTGCCGTGGATAATAACGGTAAATTCTATCATTCGGGAGGAAGCGGATATTATTTTGCCGGTTTGGCTGAAAGTGACGTGCAGAATTACGTGATCGATAAGATTTATATGAGTAAAGCGGGTTTTACCACGATTTGGGATAAAACGAACCGGAAATTTATGTCGTTTGATCCTGCTGCAAATCAGTGTTACAACATCACGAGTTCCGACGGGAGTTACCCGCAAAATGCGGTTGAATCAAACACGGTAGAGATAAGTGATTTCCCGGTGGAAGGATTGTCGGAAGTTGTTAACGGGACGACTCATTTGATGGAGATTTTGTGGTTGGGGCAAGGAGTTACTTCGGGTTCCGAAGAGACCGGAGCAACAGCTATTGGCGTGATGACGGATACCTGTTACATCTTCTATATAGAGGCTAGTGATAAGGGAAAATCAATGAGGGCCGAAGAGTCCCCGATTAAGGTGACGAGAGTGAATTTGGGAGAACTCGGGTTTGATCAGAATACTTGTTTTGCCACGTCTTCCGCTTATGCAGAACAATTCTTTTACACGAAAGAGAGTAAGGTGTTCTTGTTTAATACCGTAAGTAAAGAATCGATAGAATTGTATGATGCGGGTGACGTGATCACGAAGTTGAAGTTCAGGTCTGATACTGATGCTAGTTTTCCGGATAATTCTTCCCCGTACCGTTGCTTGGGAATTGTCGTGAATGTGGCAGGTGCGGGTGAATTGCATGAGGTAATTTTGGACGAGGCGGGGGATTTCGTGACTTCACATACGTTTACCGGTTTCGGAGAGATAAAAGATTTGATTTTTACAACAGTAATGAGAGTGATTCAATAGATATGTATAAGTTATTTAGTCAATTGTTTATAATTGCTTTTTTCCTTTTCCCCGGATTATCTTTCGGGGAAGGAAAGAAGTTCACAATTAACGGGAAAATACCGGAAATGCCGTCAGGCAGAATGATAGTGATTACCCAATTGGTGGACCGGGTGGATACGTTGGGGCGAGGGGATATTCATGGCGGGAAGTTCGTGGTGGAAGGAGAAATAAATGAACCTTGCGTGGCGTTGATTTACGTGGAAGGGTATGGCGGAGGCTTTGTTTTTATTTTGGATTCAGATGCTCCTTACGAGATGGAATTGTTCCAGTCTGGTAAAAGCGTAATTAAAGGAGGAAAATTACAGAGCGAGTTAATAGCATACCAGAAAATTGTTTCCGAAGAAAACGAGAAGATTAAAGCTGCACGGGCAAAACTGGCGGAGGCAAGCGAGGCGAAACATTTCCGTACAGCAAGTGAATTGCAGAAGAAGTTGGATCAAGTGATGGCAGATGCGCAATCTCGTTTAGGTGAGGTCGTGGAGAGGAATAAAGATAACGTGTTTGCAGCTTATATCCAGACGGCGGGTATGGAACATCTGGATTTGAGTCGTTTGAAGGAGTGCTACGCGAGTTTGACGGATAAAGCAAAAGCAACAGGCCCCGGTAAGTTAGTGGCAGCTCGAATTCAGGCGTTGGAAGGGGTTGATGTAAATGCAGTTGCCCCGGATTTCACGCTACAAACACCGGAGGGGGAGGACGTTGCCTTGTATGACGTGAAAGGGAAATTGAAGATCATCGATTTCTGGGCATCTTGGTGTGGGCCGTGTCGGATGGAGAACCCGAATATGGTGAAACTGTATGCTGAATTTAAAGATAAAGGTTTGTCCGTGATCAGTGTCTCCTTGGATGAGAAAAAGGATAAGTGGGTGGAGGCAATCAAGAAAGACGGGTTGACTTGGTTGCATCTTTCTGATCTGAAAGGATGGCAGGGCGACGTGATAAAGAAATACAATATTGATGCTGTTCCGACGATCTTCGTGTTGGATGAAAATAATCGTATTATAGCTAAAAATCTGAGAGGAGAGAAATTGAAGGCTTTTGTCTCCGAACGATTGAAATAAGGTTTGTGTTTTAAAATGTAAAGGGAATCCGATAAGTGAAATTGGATTCCCTTTTTTGATTGTGAGAAGATGATGAACTTTAGACATGGACTCTTTTTTATATATTTGCAAATGTTTGTGTAAAATATATGAATTGTAAAAAAAATAGTCATGCGGAAAGTATTATTGAGTGTGATTCTTGTCGGATGGAGCATATTATTATATGCCCAGTACGAGGGAATGGAATATTACCGGGAACAGGACCCGGCGGTACAAGCGAAATTAGAACAGTGGCAGGATTTGAAGTTCGGTTTTTTCGTGCATTGGGGACCTTATAGCCAGAAAGGGTATTGTGAGTCGTGGACGATTTGTTCGGAAGACGTGGATTGGATTCAACGGGACACGACGATTTCTTATGACGAGTATTACCGGAATTACGTGGGATTAAAGAAGACGTTTAACCCGGTGAAGTTTAACCCGGAATACTGGGCTGATCTGGCAAAAGAGGCCGGAATGAAGTATTTCGTGTTTACCACGAAACACCATGACGGGTTCTGTATGTGGGATACCCGGGAAACGGATTACAAGATTACTTCCGAGGAATGTCCTTTCCATACGGCTCCGAATGCGGATGTCGTGAAGGAGTTGTTTCGGGCCTTCGGGGAAAGAGATTTCATGATCGGGGCCTATTTTTCAAAGCCGGATTGGAATAGCCCTTATTATTGGTCGGATCGCTGGCAACATGGGGATCGTAACGTGAATTACAAGATCAAGGAACACCCGTGGATGTGGGAGAAATTCTGCGACTTTACTTATAATCAGGTGAAGGAACTGATGACTGGTTACAGGAATATAGATATTATCTGGCTGGACGGGGGATGGGTGGCCCCGGAGAATCGGGGACAGGATATTAAAATGGATCGGATTGTCGATATGGCTCGGGGGTATCAACCCGGCTTGATAGTCGTGGATCGCTGGGTTGGAGGGAAGTACGAGAACTACCGTACCCCGGAACAGAAGATTCCCGAAAAGCCGTGGGAGTACCCGTGGGAAACGTGTATGACGATGGCCAATCAATGGTCGTATTTGCCGGGTGATAAGTATAAGTCTACCCGGGAACTGGTGCATTACCTTGTGGACATTGTCAGTAAGGGAGGAAATTTCCTGTTGAACGTGGGTGTGGATGGTAACGGGGAGATCCCGCCGGAAGGAATCAAAATTATGAAAGAGATGGGAGCGTGGATGAAGGTTAACGGAGAGGCAATCTACGAGACCCGGCCGATTGCTCCTTACAAAGAGGCGAAGATTTGTTACACGAAACATAAGAATAACGGGAAAGTGTATGCTATTTATCTAAATGATGAGGATGAACCGAATCCGCCCTCACAGATTATGTTGTACAGTATTAATCCGGCTAAAGGGGCTAAAATCTCGTTGTTGGGTTATAAAGGGAATTTGTCATATAAACGAGTTGGGAATGGGGTGTTAGTGACATTACCGCCTTCTTTCGTGAAGAACCCGGCTTGCGGTTACGCGTGGGCATTATGTGTTTCTGGAGTTAATGATAAAGAATAGCTTTTAAGCTACTCTTTATCATTAGAACCCATTCAACTGCATGGTTGCCGTGGGAATCAATAACACGAAACCGATAATGACAAGCAGCAGGATGAATTTCCAGAAGAATTTCACCCAAATATCGTAAGGAATACGGGCAATTCCCAAAGCGCCGATCAGTACGCCGGAAGTCGGGGTGATCATGTTCGTGAATCCGTCCCCGAACTGGAAAGCCATCACGGTGGCTTGTCGGGATAGCCCGATCACGTCAGAGAAAGGAGCCATGATCGGCATGGTGAGAGCCGCTTTGGCTGAACCCGATGGGATGATGATGTTGATCATGGTTTGAATCAAGTACATGATTCCTAGTGAAAGTACACGTCCTGCCTCGCTCATCAGGCTTGCCAGCGAGTGAAGGATCGGGTCTATAATATGTCCTTCCTGCAAGACAATGATGATACCCCCGGCCAACCCGACTACTAGTGCGGCAGAAAGAATATCTTTTACTCCCGCGATAAAGAGTTTGACAATACTATCTGCATTTTCCTTGGCTGCGAATCCGGAAAGGATTCCCATGGCAAGGAATAAACCGGATATTTCGGGCAGATACCACCCGTAGCCCATCACTCCCACGATTAGGAAAAGAATCGTGAAACCTAGGATTGTCAAGATAAAAAAGTGGAAAGATTTCCGTAAAGAAAAATATCCGATCAAGGCAAATAGCACGGTTAATGCCGGAACAACAAATGTGGTCAGACTGGAATGTTCCCCGATGGATAGTGTCGTGCGGGGGAAATAACAGGAGAAGAGTACAAGTCCGGAGAGGATAAAAAGATAAACTACCCAAGAAAAAGTGTAACTTTTATATTCAATTTCTTGCGTGTTGTCCACTTTTTCCTGTCTCCAATGGCTATCCAAGTTATACACGAGAGAGGCTTTGGGATTCTTTTTGACTTTTGCCGCGTAGCGTAGTACCCAAGCAATCATGATCACGTTGAGGATGGCCCAGCAGAAAACCCGGTATTCAAACCCGGAGAATAGCGGTAGGTCTGATAATCCTTGTGCAATACCGATCGTGAAGGGGTTCAGAATAGCACCTGCGAACCCGACATGGGCGGCGACGTAGACCATACATACTCCCGTGAGAGAATCGTAACCCATGGATATGGCCAGAGGAACAATAATAATGACAAAAGCCAGCGTCTCCTCGCTCATCCCGAAGATCGCCCCAAAACAACTGAACAGGAGCATGACCATGGTGATAATGATGTTATTGACCCCTAGTTTACGGATAATCCCGATATGTTCGAGTTTCTGAGTGGAGCGTAAGAAGGAGAAAATTCCCACGTCAATGGCCTTGCTGTTATTCATGATCCAGAAAGCACCTCCGATGATCAGGATAAAAGCGATAATTCCGGCTTGTTTCTCGAATCCGTTGAAAAGGGCCGAAAACACCTGCCACGTTTGCGGGCTTTTGGCCACCTCGTGGAATGAATCGTTCACGATTACGGTACGTTCCACTCCATTGACATCGACGGTTTCCCGGGCATATTCCCCGCCCGGTATAATCCACGTCAGGATGGCACAGATGATAATGATTGAGAATACAATGGTGTAGGTGTGCGGCACTTTCTTTAGCATAACGGGCTGTGTTTTTAGATTGAGGGTTCAAATTTACAAATATTTGTGAGAGAGCAACAATATGTGGCGTGGAATTCTTAAATTTGCATGAAAGAAGTAAATCATAACCATATGGACTCACGTTTGCAGGATAAAATACTGGCGGGGGAGAGTAAAGTCTTGGAATTCAAAGAAATTCTGCCGCAAGGGGATAAAATAGCGAAAACTGTTATTGCATTCTCTAATACTAGCGGGGGGCAATTAATTATCGGGGTTGGAGACGACAGAACGATAAAAGGCATTGACCCCGATGTGGATATTTTTGAATTGCAGGATAGAGTGGCATCCATTATCTATGATTTATGTTACCCGAATATTCTTCCCGAATTTTACACGACAAACGTGGATGGAAAGTTATTGTTTATAATAGAGGTCTATCGTGGGAATCTGTTGCCTTACTATTTGAAAAAAGAAGGGCGAAATCATGGTACTTACGTGCGGATAGGAAGTTCTAACCGTAAAGCAGACGTGGAGACCGTGATCGATTTGGAGCGGCAAAGAATAAATAGAAGTTTTGACGAGGAGATCTGTTTTGACACGTCTTTTGATAGTCTGGATTTGACCCCGTTGCAGAAAAGGTTCGAGGCGAGGGGGAAGATCCTTGATATAGAGAAGTTGAAAAGTCTGAAACTCGTCCAAGAAGAACATGGGCATTTGTATCCTTCACAAGCTTTGTTAATTTTGTTAGGGGTACGGGAAAATGCCACCGTGAAGTGTGCCCGTTTTAAGGGAACGACCATGGGATCATTTATTGATAAGAAGGAATATTCGGGAGACCTTTTTTCTCAATTGGATCAAGTCGAGATGTTTATAAAAAACCATCTCCATTTGGCGGGAGTGATTAAAGGGTTACAACGGGAAGATCGGTACGAGATCCCGATGGAGGCGATTCGGGAAGTTATATTGAACGCTTATGTACATAGGGACTATATTAATTTAGGGCGGGATATAAAAGTCGGTATTTATGATGACATCGTGAATATTGTTTCCCCCGGAGGTTTCCCGAGTTCGATTACGATTGAGGACGTGCTTGCAGGACGCTCTGAAACGAGAAACAAGGCGATAGCCCGTGTGTTTAAAGAGTTGGACTATATCGAACAATGGGGCAGTGGAATAAAGAGGATATTTTCATGGTGCGAAGAGGCCGGGGTTGCAAAACCGTTGATTACTGAAAAAGGAGATTTCGTGGATGTCGAGTTGTATCGGGAATACACGAGTGTCCAAGAAAGTGTCCAAGATGATGTGGGTAAAATATTGGATGTCAGAGAAAGTGTCAGAGAAAGTGTCAGAGAAAGTGTCAGAGAAAGTGTCAGAGAAAGTGTCAGAGAAAATTTGAATCAGAAACAAATCAATACATTAAATTTTTGTCTTACACCTCGAACAAGTAAAGAGATATTGGATCATTTAGATATTACATACCATTCAAAGAATGTCAAGCAATATATTACAGAATTAGTAGAGATGGAATTGCTTGCTCGGGAGAATCCTAACCCGAATGACCGGAACCAAAAATACATAACAACAGAGGCAGGGAAATTATACGTAGAAGAGAATGATAACAGAAGAAAAACAAGATAAAGTATTTACCCGGGATTTCTTTCGAAAGGTGGGGAAAGCTATACATGATTATAATTTAATAGAGGACGGGGACCGGATTTTGGTAGGAGTTTCGGGCGGGAAGGATTCATTGGCCTTGTTGGAAGTGTTGGCCATGCGCGCCAAGGACCCGAAACAAAATTACACGGTCATAGCGGCTCATATTGCGGTGGAGGATGTCGCTTACGAAGTGGACAGCGATTACTTGCGAGCGTTTTGTGAACGTCTGGGGGTGGAGTATGTTTACCGGACGATCCGGGTCGACACGACGGTGAATCCCAAGAAACCGGCTTGTTTCGTGTGTTCATGGCATCGGCGCAAGATGCTTTTCGATATTGCCAAAGAGTATGATTGTAAGAAACTGGCCTTGGGCCATCACCGGGATGATGCCGTGGAAAGTCTTTTGATGAGCATGATGTTCAACGGAACGATTTGCAGTATGCCTGCCCGGTTGGAAATGTTCAAGAATACGTTCACGCTTATTCGTCCATTAATCTATCTTTCGAATGACGAGACGTCACGATATGCCGAAATGCGGCAGTTTAAAAAGCAAAAAAAGCATTGCCCCCATGAAAAGGCAACGAACCGGGATGCCGTGAGTAAGTTGCTTGACCAGATGGAAATGATTTCTCCCCATGCCCGGAGCAATTTGTTTGCAGCGATGCAAAATATCCGGGAAGATTACTTGCCTTGACGCTATTTATATACCGGGGAATGATAAAAACGGAATCGAATGATTTTTAAGTGATCCTCCCTTTCCCGCTTGTAGAGTGGGAAAGATAGTTTTTTCTGTATCAGATAAATGGCATCGAATTTTTTAAATAAAAATATTTGTGGGGAAAAATTGTTTTATTCAAAAAAAGGTCCTAATTTTGTCTTCAGGAGGTGAGGATTCCAAAGAGAATGGAATTCTTAACTAGATAAAGGCACTTATTGGAGGATAAGTGTCATTTATTTTTTTATGTACAAATCAAGATCTTAATATAACAATTATGACAAAGAAGGTATCTTATGTAACCAAAGAAGGGCTGAAAAAATTGCAGGATGAACTGGACAATCTGCAGAATGTAGAGCGCCCTAAGATTTCTAAGGCAATCGGAGAAGCCATCGAAAAAGGAGATATCTCCGAGAATGCAGAGTATGATGCGGCGAAAGATGCCCAGGGATTACTGGAGGCTAAAATCGCCCAGCTACAAGATATAGTTTCCAATTGCCGGATCATTGACGAGTCACAGATCGACACGTCAAAAGTTCAGATATTGAATAAAGTGACGATCAAAAATATAAAGACAAAGGCAACGATGACTTATACTTTGGTGTCAGAAAGTGAGGCTGATTTCAAGGCTGGTAAGTTGTCGATCACCACTCCTATCGCCAAAGCTTTGATCGGTAAAAAGCTAGGGGATAAAGTAGAGGTGCAAGTGCCGGCAGGATTGATGGAGTTTGAGATCATGGACATTTCAATTTAATTGAAAACGGAGAACGAGAAAGATAAAAGTTAAAAGCTAAAATCTAAAATTTTAAATCTAAAATAGATCATGGCTTCAATTTTCACGATGATTATTAACGGGGAGATTCCATCTTACAAGGTGGCCGAGGATGAAAATTATTATGCATTCTTGGATATAAATCCCATGCAGAAGGGACACACGTTAGTGGTTCCGAAGAGAGAAGAAGACTATTTGTTTGACCTGACGGATGAGGAATTAGCCGGGATGATGGTGTTTGCCAAAAAGGTGGCCAAAGCAATTAAGAAGAGTATTCCCTGCCAACGAGTGGGGGTAGCCGTGCTGGGCTTGGATGTCCCACATGCTCATATTCACTTGGTTCCTTTGGTTGAAGGCAACGAGTTGAACTTCTCTAACCCAAAGAAACAATTCCCGAAAGAGGAAATGGAAGCTTGTGCTAAGCTGATTAATAGCAATTTTTAAAAATATTAGACAATTTATCATGAGGGACGCGACCACGTCCCTTTTTTTATCAGAAGATGGAAAGAAAAAAACTATACAACGCTTACGAGCAACACGAGGGATATAATTGTTTCGGTTGTGCGTCCGGAAACGAACATGGTTTGCGCTGTGAATTCTATGAAGAAGGAGAATATATTACTTGTCATTGGATGCCCCGACCTGAATTTCAAGGTTTTTTTCACGTGTTACACGGTGGAATACAGGCAACATTGATGGATGAAATTGCGTGTTGGAACGTTTTTGCGAAAGTGAAGAGTGCGGGAGTTACGGTTGAATTGACTACGAAATATCGTACTACCGTTTATTCCGATCGGGGGGAAATATTCCTGCGTTCCCGTATCGTGGAACAAAGTACCCGTTTGGCAAAGATGCACGTGGAATTATTCAATGCGGATGGAACGTTGGGTAGTGAGGCTGATGTGGTTTATCGGATTTTCCCGGAGAACGTGGCTCGTCAACGGTTAGGATGGACGGGAATTGAGGCGTTTCATCCCGAGGAAAACGAGTAAACATGGTGGAGGCCCGTGTAATGGGAAATGAGCCGGGAACGATACTTAATTTTGATGAGGTTTGTCAAAAGTTTATATTGAATTAATGTAAAATAATGTTATTTAAATGCTATCGTTGTGTTATCATAAAGTAAGCCGCTCCCATTCCGCTCCCATTCCTGTCCTATTCCGCTCCTATTGTAATAATAAAAAATTAGAGATAGATAGTAGAAGTTAACATTTGTATGAGTAAATAATAACATGATGATTATTGTGTAAATCATGAAATTTGTCAGGATACTCGTTTTGCATGAATAGATCATTACTCGAACTCCGTTTTTCAATTCAAACGGGAAATGATTACCTTTGTCGGGAAAAATTTACACGTGGTGTAATGGCCGTTTAAATGTAGAAATAATGAATGATATGGAATACAAGAATGTGGTTTGGGATTGGAACGGGACGTTGTTGGATGACGTGAAAATTAGCGTGGATACAATTAACGTGATGCTGGAACGGAAACATTTGGGGAAATTGACGGTGGAGGAATACCGCTCGATCTTCGGGTTTCCCGTGAAGCCTTATTATGAATCGATCGGATTTGATTTCACGCGGGATGACTGGGAAGCCGTGTCGAGAGACTTTGTGAATATCTATAATGATCTGGCGAAAGACGTGGAGCTGACTCCCGGGATTATTCCGGTGCTGGAGGGAATAAAGAAAAAAGGCATACGGCAATATATATTATCCGCGTTGAAAGAAGATTTATTGACCGGAATGTTGGAGCGATTCGGTATTCGGGAATATTTCGGTGGGGTTTGCGGATCAAATAATATTTACGCGGATGGGAAGGTGGCACGAGGGGAGGAGATGTTACGGATGTTCCCGATTGTCCCGGGAGAGACAGTCATGGTCGGTGATACTCTGCATGATGCAGAGGTTGCGGAAGCCTTGGGGTTTGATTGCAGATTGTATGCCGGGGGACATAATAGTGCGGAACGCTTGGCGGAAAAAGGAATCGTGTTACAACGAATGGAACGACTTTTGTCGGAAGGCTGGTAGGCGACTTATATTCCGAACAGTACGAATTTCAAATTATTTCTGAGGATGGCCAAGGCACGCTGGAAGTGGGTCTTCACGGTTGTCTCCGCGATGTCCATTTGTTCCGCAATTTCACGGACTTTCTTCCTTTCCACGACGTGTAACAAGAGAACTTCCCGTTGTTTTTCGGGTAAGGACTCCAGAATATATTTCAACCGTTCGTGGATGTCCTCGTCGATTTCCGGGTCTTCTACGCTGGAAAATAGCATGGCCTCGATGATTTTATCTTGATGTTTATATTGGATATTTAGAGAGCGGAGGTAGTTCAAGCAATTATTTTTGACGATACCTAATAAGTAATAGAATACGGGTTGAGTTTCATTATAACGTTCCGGGTGAGACCACAGGGAAAGAAAAGCATCCTGTACGAGGTCTTCAGCGTCATCCCAATCGTAGAGGTAACGCATGGCGTATTGCTGTAATTTGTTGAAAGACGTTCGGTAAAGCTTATGAAAAGCCTCTTGATCATGTTTTTTGATCAAGTGTCCCAAGTCGTCTTGTACAGTAAACTGATCCATCGTTGACATCTTATTTCGGACAAAGATAAATTTTTTTTTGGTATCGTGTCATCCGTTTTTGAATCTCATGTTAATTAGGAGTAAAATGTAACATCTAATTAAGCGTGTTGACTTATGGATAAGAAAATTAATATTAGCTGGGATATTCTGGTGAAAAAGGTACGGTGGGGGTTGACACCGGAGGAGGAGAGTGCATTCCAGGAATGGCTGGCTCAAGATAAAAGTCATGAAGTATATTTTGAACGAGTGCGAAAGGTTTGGGATGCGGATGAGCCGACTTCTTCTTTAAAGTCAAATCTGTCCAAGGTGATGACTCGTTTTGATGCTTACGTGGAGAAAGAGAGAGAACTCCGCCGTCGTCGGATAATGCGGAACGTGTACCGGTATGCTGCCTGTTTACTGGTGGTTTTGACCGTGGGGGGAGGAATGTGGTTTTTTAACCAAAATGATGAGCCGGTTAAAGTGGAACCCAAGATGACCCAAGAGATTCTTCCGGGAGGAAATAGGGCAATTATTCTTTTGGCAGACGGGGAAAAAGTGGATGTGGAGTGGTTGGCAGATTCTAGCCGTTACAAGGTAGACGGGGTTGAAGTCACGACAGAAGAGGGAAAGATTCGATACATGGGAAAAAGTAACACGAAAGTGGAGTATAACACAATCATGATCCCGAGAGGTGGGGAGTATCAGGTGGAGTTGTGCGACGGGACAAAGGTTTGGTTAAATGCGGAAACTCAATTAAGGATTCCAACGACGTTCGTGGGGACCGAGAGGAGGGTGTTTTTAAAAGGGGAGGCTTATTTTGACGTGACGAAAAATGATAAACAACCTTTTATCGTGGAGACGGATCTGGGAGAGGTTAAGGTATACGGAACACAGTTTAACGTGAAATTTTATCCCGAGGAGCGAGAGATAAAGGCCACGCTTGTAGAAGGAAATATCGGTTTTAGGAGCGAACAGGTGGCCGAGTTGAAAATAAAACCGGGGTATCAGTTAAGATTGGCGGAGGGGGCTAAAAAACCGGAGGTGAAACCCGTGAAAATTTATAACGAGATTGCGTGGAAGAATAGAATGTTTTGTTTTGAGAGCGAGAGATTGGAAAGTATTATGGTCAAGTTGGAAAGGTGGTATAACGTGGGTGTTGTTTTCGAGGACCCGACGTTGAAAAACTTTAAGTTTTCGGGAAATCTGAATCGTTATGATAATATAGACAAGATATTACATTTTTTTGAAGAAGTATTCGATGTTAAATTTGTTGTGGATGGAAATACGATAAAAGTGATGCGAAAATAAAAAAAGCAGAGAATGCATTCTTTGGTCGGCAAACTTTAGATGACATTCTCTACACGGTGATTAATATTAACAATTAATTTTACAAATGTATGAAAAAAAGGACACGTGACAGGCATGTGCGGTCTGTATTTTTGCAAAAAATTTTACTGGTGGTGTTTTTAATGTTCTCTTTTTCGTTGTCTTATGCGGCGGGAGAGGACTCTACGAAACTGGTTAATTTTACGGTGAAATCGGAGTCATTGAATAATGCCTTGATCAAGTTTAAGGATTTGACCGGAGTGCAGATTCTTTTTAATGAAGAGCTTTTGGGAGATAAGGCTTGTAAGGATTTGAACCTGGTGAATGTTACCGTTGATGTTGCTCTTGGAAAAATTTTGGAAGGAAGTGGATTCGTGTATTCTAAGGTTGACGGGGTTTATGTGGTGAAAAGAGCCTCGGAACAAAAGGATGCGCAAGTGAAACCCCGGGTGTTTACCGGCGAGGTGGTTGACGTGAAAGGGGAGCCTTTACCAGGGGTAACGGTTGTCGTGAAGGGAACCACTTTTGGAGGGGCGACGGATGTGGATGGAAAGTTCGAGTTGTCGTTTACCTTGGAAGGGGAGGTAACCTTAGTATTTTCGTTCGTGGGGATGGAAAGTCAAGAAATCGTGGTGAAGGATCAAAAGCCTTTGCGGGTGGTTTTAAAGGAGAGTTCCGAGAGTTTGGAGGAAGTGGTGGTTACCGGTGTCTTCGAGCGTAGGGCAGAAAGTTTTACCGGTTCGGCAACAACGGTTACCCGGAAGGAATTATTAAAACGGGGAAACCAAAACCTGATCCAGAGTTTAAGAAATATGGACCCGGCGTTGAATATTTCCCAAAATTTATCTTTCGGTTCGGACCCGAATAAGTTGCCGGATATGGATTTGCGAGGAACCTCTTCGTTTCCGGATATTAAAGGACAATACACGTCGAATCCGAATTTGCCTTTATTTATTCTGGATGGTTTCGAGACGACCTTGGAGAAGGTGATCGATTTGGATATTAACCGGATTGAAAGTGTTACCTTGTTGAAAGATGCCGCGGCAAAAGCAATCTATGGTTCTAAAGCGGCGAACGGGGTAATGGTTATTGAAACGGTTCGTGTGCAATCCGGAGAGTTACGGGTGAATTATATCGGTTCTTTGAATTTGGAGATGCCTGATTTGAGCAGTTATAATTTGTGTAACGCCAGAGAGAAATTAGATTTGGAATATCAGTTGGGCGCTTACGAGGGAACAACTCCCAAGCAGGATTTCGAGAAGACACAATTGTATTACCATAATCTGGAAGAAGTTGAGAAGGGAGTAAACACGGATTGGTTGTCTAAGCCTTTGCGTAATGGAATCGGACATAAGCATACGTTGAATTTTGAGGTCGGTACGAGTGAGCTGAGAGTAGGGGTAGACCTTTCTTACAATAATATCGAAGGTGTTATGAAGGGGTCTAAACGTAACACGATCGGGGGAGGATTCACCGTGATTTATCAATATAAAAAGTTATTGTTCCGGAATCAGTTCTCGTTTTCAACCACGAAGTCGGAGGATTCTCCGTATGGTGAATTCTCGGAATATGCCAAGTTAAATTCTTATTGGCGTCCTTATAATGAGGATGGAACATTGCGGAAATATTTGGGCGTAGGTCCCGTGCTTTCGGAAAAAGTGTACAACCCTCTGTATAATGCTACCATAAATACAACGTATAAGAAGAATTACACGGATTATACGAATAATACTTATTTGGAATGGAATATCCAGCCGGGGATGAAACTCGTGGGACGTGTCGGTTTGACGAATAGAATTAGCGGGGGAGAAGAATTTTTGCCGGGAAGTCATTTGAAATTTATAAATACGGCAGAGGATGATTTTTTCAAACGAGGAAGTTACAAGCAAACATACGGAAAATCATTTTCTGTAAGTTCGGATATAAACCTGAATTATTCTCATAATTGGGACAAGCATATTTTGTTTGCTAACTTGGGGGCTAATATTCGTAGCAGTAATTCGGAAGAGTACATCCATTCGGCTGTCGGGTTCCCGAATGATAAAATGGATAACATCATTTTTGCAAAGCAATATGCCGATAATTCAAAGCCGACGGGAAGCGAGTCTATTGACAGGGAAGTGGGTGCTTTGTTGGCGGTGAACTATTCATACGATGATCGTTATTTGGCTGACTTTTCGTTGAGAGCAAGTGCCTCTTCTCAGTTCGGATCAGATAACCGGTGGGGAACTTTTTGGTCTGCCGGTTTGGGATGGAACGTGCATAACGAGGCTTTCTTTAAAGAATCCGGTGTGGTGAGACAATTGCGATTAAGAGCGTCCATGGGATATACAGGTTCTCAGAACTTTAATTCATATCAAGGGATGTTGTTGTATAATTACTTCACGGATGATTCTTATCTGGATTTTATCGGAACTTACCTGGAAGGGTTGGCTAACAGTAAATTGAAATGGCAGCAGAAATTTGACACAAACTATGGTATTGATGTGAATTTGTGGGGGCGTTTGAACGTGAAGTTTGATTACTATCGTTCGGTAACCAATAATTTGTTGACCGATATTACGACTCCGCCCTCTTTGGGATTTACCAGTTACAAGGATAATTTAGGTAAATTGTTAAATACCGGGTACGAGTTTAACGTGAATTATTTGGTGCTTTCTCGTCCGGAAGACCGGATGTCATTGAACGTGTTTGTTGCCGGAACTTCCAACAAGAACAAGATTAAAGAGATTTCCAATTCTTTGAGTTCGTTGACGAGTTCGCAAGATAAAGAGGCGGCCAAGTCGAACAAGCCTTTCGTGCGTTTTGTCGAGGGACAATCTTTGAATGCTATCTGGGCTGTTCGCTCTAAAGGAATTGATCCATCCAGTGGTAAGGAAGTTTTTGTACGTCCGGACGGGACGTTAACAGATACGTGGTCGGCTTTGGACCAGGTGGTCTGTGGAGATACCGAGCCGAAGTTGATGGGGAATGTCGGTTTTACTTTTGAGTACAAAGGATTATCCGTGTCTTTCACCGGGTTGTATCGTATCGGGGAGTATATGTATAATCAAACCTTGGTGGACAAGGTTGAAAATGCCCAGTTGAATTATAACGTGGACAAACGGGCTTACTATGATGCATGGATGAAAGAGGGTGATAATGTACAATTCAAGAGTATCGGGGCTTGGAATAAACCGACTCAGGCAACTTCCCGTTTTGTTCAGAAGTTAAATGAATTCGATTTCTCGGCATTGTCGATCGGGTATGATTTCTATCGGTTTGGTTTCGTGGAGAAATGTGGATTGGAAAGATTGCAGTTGCAATTTAATATGAATGACATAGGTAAAATATCTTCTGTTCAGATAGAACGAGGAACTTCATATCCTTTTGCCCGGTATTGTTCGTTTACGTTGAATGTTAACTTTTAAGAAACCTGAAGATGAAAAAGAGAATTATATACAGTGTGTTACTGATTCTGACCGTGCTGGCAAGTTCTTGCGAGTCATGGTTGGACGTGGAACCCCGTACGAAGGTGAAGTCTGATGATTTGTTTGAAACAGAGGCAGGTTTTAAGGATGCTTTGATCGGGGCTTATACTTTGATGAAAGCGGAGGCTCTTTACGGGCGTGAATTGACTTACGGGTTTATTGATGTTGTGACAGGGCCTTATGCCGCTTATAATAATCAGGTGTACAATGAGGTTTCACAATGGAAATATTTGACCAGTACAACCGTACGGGCGCAGATTGATGCGATGTGGAGTAAGATGTATAATATGCTGGCCAATGTGAATAATCTATTGGATAATATTGATAAGCGTCAATCTGTTTTCACGGGTGATAATTATAATATTATCAAGGGAGAAGCATTGGGATTAAGAGCGTATATCCATTTTGACTTGTTGCGTTTATTTGCATCGGCTGCCGATTTGAATAAAGAGGCAATCCCGTATGTAAAAACCTTGCAAATCGAAGTGCCTCACGTGTACACGGGGAAAGAGGTGTTGGCCTTGTTGAACGAGGATATTAAAAATGCCTTGACTTGTCTGGAAAAGGACCCGATTAGGGAAGGGAAATTGAAAGATCTTTCCGGTGATGGTTTTATGAATGCCCGCCAGATGCGTATCAATTATTTTGCGGTGAAGGCATTGCAGGCTCGGGTTGCCATGTGGGGAGATGATCTGGAGACGGCCAAGGCGGCTGCCGGGGAGATTTTGGCAATAGCCGATGATATTTTTCCTTGGGTAACGACAAGTGCTATTTCCGCAACGGAAGATAAAGATCGAGATTTCACGTTCTCTACCGAACATATTTTTGCTCTTAACGTGAAGGATCTAAAGGATTTGGCTAATAAATGGTTATTGACAGACGGGAGTAGTCAACAGCTTTATTGCCAGAATTACACGATGCAACAATGGTACGAGATCGGACGGGGAAATGCTGTCGGAGGGAATGATTACCGGGTAAACTATATCATGAAACAGCAGGAGACCGGTAGCCGGGATTACGTGATTCGTAAATATTATCAACCGGATAACTATAAAGCAGATTATGCCAAGAGATTACCGATGATTCGTCGTTCCGAGATGGCATATATCATGGCCGAGTGTTTGATCGGAGAAGATGATACAAAGGCTTTGGAGTATTTGAACGAGGTGAGACGGCATCGGGGTATCGTGTCAGATTTGACGGATGCAAGTAAATTGCGTGACGAATTGACGAAAGAGTATGCAAAAGAGTTTTTGGCAGAGGGACAGCTTTTCTACTATTGCAAGCGTAATGAGCTGACAAAATTCCCTTATGGTTACCAGACGGCGACGGAGGATAATGTTTACGTGTTGCCGAAGCCGGATGATGAAATTGAGTTTGGAGACTATTACACGACAGATGAAACAAAATAAGAGAATTATGAATTGTTATTTTAAATATATCATGCTGGTTGTAGCCTCGGTATTTGCTTTGTCTTCTTGTGAAGAAAAAGATGTAGAGGTTTACGGGAACGAGGCGTATCTGGTGTTTGAAATGCCGGGTTATGGATTGAATAATACTCCTCGGGATTCGATGGTGTTTTCTTTTCCGGCTAAAGGTGATGAATGTGTAGAAGATACCTTGTGGTTTAAAGCTCGTATTATCGGGAAATCGGTTCCGTATGACCGGGAAATCAAGTTCGTGGTGAACGAGGAAACGACCACGGCAAAGAAAGATGAAAATTATAAACTAGACCCTGTCAGTATGCCGGCTAATAGCTACACGGTGGATGTACCTTTGGTCGTGTATCGTGCCGGTTTAAAGGATAAGAGTGTACGCTTGGAGTTGACCGTTGAACCGAATGAGTATTTTGGGGTTGGTTTTGAGAAAACGAGTAAAGCCATTTTTTTGTGGGGAGATATGTTTATCAAGCCGGATAACTGGGATTCTTCCAATTATAAGAATTGTTTCGGGGAGTTTACCGAGATCCGTTATGCTTTCATTTTGGAGGCTTGTGGCATCGTGGAATTACCGGACCCGCAGGATCTTGTGACATTAGGGTTTTATAACGCGAAGGTGCGTGAAGCTCTTTACGAATACAATAAAACACATGATGAACCTTTAGAGGATGAACTTGGATTGGTAGAATTTCAGGTTTGGACCGGAACAGGTGGTATCGGATAGGAAAAATATAGATGTTGATTGAATTAATTGGAAGAATATGAATAAAAATATATGGATATTGATTATGGGACTTTTCCTTTTCCAAGCTTGTTTGGATGATGAAGGAAATTATTCCTATTCGGATTTGTTACCTATCGAAATTGATTCTTCAAAAATGGCAAATTCGTATCGGATAACCCAGTTGGATTATTTGGTGGTCGACCCGGGTGTTAAACAAGGGGCGGATGATTCAAATTTATCTTACGAATGGAAGATTTTTCAAGAGTCGAATATGCCTAACACGGAAACGGGAAAGATTGTAAATGATGTGGTTGGGCAAGAAAGAAAATTGAATTACAAGGTGACAACCCCACCGGGAGAATATACGCTTAGTTTTACGGTAACGGATAAACAAAATGGCGTTTCCGAGGTGATGTCCCGTAAACTTTATGTGGAATCTTTTGCCTCGGTGGGATTGATGGTTATGCATGGTGATTCTGATTCGACGGACGTGAGTATTCTGGTAAATGATAGAATTGTTACGGATGCGGCGACAGATGGTGTAAAGCATAATATTTTCTCGATAACCAACGGTCATAGAGCAGTTGGGGCTCCGGGGATGGTTGCCTACGTGAATAATACCCATAATGTTTACGTGTACACGAAAGGAAATCAGGGGGGATCCCGGACGAGAGGAAGTGATTTGGAGATATTGGATGCGTATGCCGATATGTTCACCGAGCCGTTGGAAAGTAGTAAGATCGATTTCCAAGGATATAATTCATGGAGTTATAATGATTTATTGGTTAACGGAGGAAAGTTGTATTTTGCGGGACAGGTTTCCACGACATTTACGAAATTTGGTGTCCCCGTTTTCGGTATGGAGTATTATGCAGAACCGTTTATTGGAACTCAAGAACGTGGGTATTATTATGGCGTTTTCTATGATCGGTTACAAAGACGTTTCTTGTATATTGATTATAGTAGAACTCCTAAAACGTTTAAAGAAGCCGGGGCTGCAGCCGCTTTCGACATGAATTTGATCGGGAAGGATATGGTATATGCAGAGCATGGATTCGAGAAAAAATGGTATTGCGTGATGCGAGATCCGGATAATGTAGCTGATTACACTATTTACGTGTGTGATTTTTCCAAGTTTGACGATGGAAACCGGGGTGTCGGGAAATACAGTGCAAGCGGATGCACGGACATGAAGGATGCCAAGGCATTTGCCGTGGGAAATCGAAGCGAGTTACTTTATTACGCGACAGCGACAGAAGTGAAACAATGTAATTATACTTCGGGTGGAACTTCAACCTTGCGTTATACCTTGCCGAATGAATTGATTCAAGCGGGGTATGAAATTAGCATGATGTATTTGTTTAAAGTATCCGGTAAAGAGAATGAAGGCAAACTTCTTTATGTCGGAGTTTATAATTCAACGACAGGAGAAGGAAAATTGTTGGAATGCCCGATCGTGGAGACAAGTGGAGAGGTGCTAAAAGACAAGGTTAAGACGTATGATGGTTTCAAAAAGATTACTCACATGGCTTACAAGTCAAAATAGACCTAAAGTTTAGTATTCTTCAGGGGGAGCATCGGCGGTTGATGTCGATGTATTCCCTCTGAAAATGTTCGTGTATGTAAAAACTGTATTTATAAAAGAGTCGAGTATGAAAAAGTTTGGTGGATTGATGTATCTACTTTGTATGTTAATATTAAGTGGTTGTAGTGGTGATGCGTGTAAAGTGGATGGTAAAATGAGTGACTTCTCCGGAGAGACAACGGTTTATCTGTTGCGGAGAACGGGTGAGTTCACGCATGATACACTTATGCAAACCGTCATGAAAGACGGGAGTTTCCGCTTGGAGATCCCTCGTGATTTATGGGGTGAGCAATATAGTTTGAAATTTGGAGATAAGCGTTCGTCGGTTGCTTTTTTTGCTGAACAGGGAAATGTACGTATCGAAGGAAGTGGGAAAACGATTTATGATGCGAATGTAACGGGAACGCCGGCAAACGATAGTTGGGATCGATACCAGAAGTTCATGTTGGATATCGCCAAGCAACGCAATCTTTTGGGAAAAGAAATAGGTAGCAGTAATGATTCGGATAGCATTAAACGAGTAAAATACACGCAACTTTTCCAAAAGCTAGAGGGAGAGATCGAACGTTATAAAGATTCATTAGCACAAGCGGATGCAAATTCCGTGGTTCCTTTATTTCTGTATTATCAAGCGTTGCAATTGTTGAAATACGATGAGATTGATCGGATATTGGCAAAATTTCCTCAGTTAGCTGATAACAGGTATTATAAAGAATTGAAAGCACAGGCCGATGTTTTACGTAAAATATCTCCGGGTGTGATGGCTCCTGATTTTGAAGTGAAGACGGTGGATGATGGAACGATAAAACTTTCTTCTTTCCGGGGTAAATATCTTATTTTGGATTTCTGGGCATCTTGGTGTGCGCCTTGTCGGGAAGAGACAGTTTATATAAAGGATATATATAATAAATTTCATGATGCGGGATTGGAAGTGTTTTCTGTCTCCTTGGATGATAAGAAAGCGGCTTGGCTGAAAGCGATCGAGGAAGATGGCATGATCTGGAATCATGGGTGTCAATTATTAAAAGGTGGAAAGCATACTCCGGTGGCACAACTATACGGGATTGACGGCATCCCGGCTATATGGGTGATTGATCCGGAAGGTAAAATTCTGGCTCAAGGACTTAAAGGGGAAGAATTGGTTGCATTTTGTACCGGATTATTCCAAAATAAGTGATTACTGGGTTGTTTTCTAAATGTTCGAGAATGAAAAAAATAATTATATTACTATTACTGGTATGCCCCGTGCTGGCGCTGCGTGCGGATGAGGGAATGTGGCTGTTATCACGCTTGAAACAGCACAATGAGGCTCAGATGAAAAAATTGGGATTAAAGATTCCCGTGGAATATGTTGTAGATAGTTTAAGCCAGGCTATTATTTCTTACAATGGAAGTGGGACAGCTTCTTTTATTTCAAAAGACGGTTTGTTGCTAACGAATTATCATTGTGCCTATGCAGCTATTCAACAGAGTAGTTCGGATGAGCATAACTATATTCGAGATGGATTCTGGGCGATGAATCAGGGGGAAGAAATTCCATTGAAGGGAGTTGATATTTCCATTAACCGGGTGATTAAAGATATTTCAGAGGAAGTGAACGCCAAGTTGGTGGGAGTAAAACCGGAATATAGTACAAGATTTGGAGTTGTTAATGGCATTGCGGAAAAATACCGGAAACAATTTCCGGGAATGAAAGTAAATATTCGCAGTTACCGGGATTACACGTTGCACGTGCTGTATGTAACGCAATCATTTCAAGATGTTCGTCTCGTGGGGGCGCCCCCGTTTGCAATTGCAAAATTTGGAGGAGAGACAGATAACTGGACGTGGCCTCGTCATGGTTGTGATTTCGCTTTTCTGAGAGTGTATGTATCTAAAGACGGGAAATCAACCGGTTATCATGCCGATAATGTTCCTTATCATCCGGAAGTGTATCTGAAGGTTTCAACAGAAGGATATGAAAAAGGAGATTACGCTATGTCAATTGGTTATCCCGGTTTTACGGAACGGAATGCAACTTCTATGCTGATCTGGGAGAGGCAGAACGTGTTGAATCCCCCGTTAATCAAGGTTCGTACGGCCAGACAGGAAATATTGCAGAAGTTTATGCGTGAGGACGAGAGTCTGCGTATTAAATATGCAGAAAAATTTGCATCATCAGCCAATTATTGTAAGAATTCCATCGGGGTAAATCAATGGATTGAGGATCTTGATGTTTGTAAGAAAAAGGCTGAACAAGAACAAGAGTTCTTGAATTCTTGCGAGAATGATTCCGTGCGTCAGGCTTATGCTGGTATGCTTCAGACGATGGAGAAAGGAATTAAAGAGACAGCTCGTTATCGTCTGGCTCAAGGGTATTACGTGGAAGTTTTTGGTGAAGGATGTGAGATGATAAGCTTCATTTCTGGTTTTGGGCGATCTATCCCTTATGTTAGGAAAGAAAGAGGAGAGTCGATGAAAAACTTTGTAGTGAATACAAAGATGCAGTATAAAGATTATTCCGAAAAGGTTGATCGGGCAGTCACAAAGGCTTTGTTAAAGGTTATGCAGAATGATTTGGAGGCAGATTTGCTACCTGAATTTTTTGCTACCTTAAAAACAGAATATAAGGGAGATATTGATCGTTTTGTTGATAATATGTATGATCAGTCCGTGTTTGCTAATGAAGAACGTTTGTTGGCAGCTTTGAATGATCCGAAATGGAATGTTGAAAATGACATTGCCTATCAGGTGGAGGCCCAGATGGAGAAAAAGCGTAAGGAAATATTTGCTTTGGTTAGCAAAAAACTGGATGTCGTTCGAAAAGCTCAATACCAGTATAACAAAGGAAGATTGAATTTCCACCAAGAAGATTATTATCCGGATGCAGATAAGACGATCCGTCTTTCTTACGGAACGATTTGTGATTTACCTTTAGGAAACGGAACCGTGAAACCTTACCAGACACGATTAAGTGGGGTGATAGCGAAAGCGGATGCGAACACGGGGAATCCGGATTTCGATTTGCCGGAGAAATTGAGAACACTTTGGGGAAGTAAAGATTTCGGGCGTTATGGAGAGAATGGCGATCTGCCGACTGATTTTATCATGAATGGAGATGTTACCGGGGGTAATTCAGGAAGTCCGTTATTGAATGCGAAAGGAGAATTGATCGGGTTGGTATTTGACTGCAACTGGGAGTCCATGACCCGTGATTTCAACTTTGATCAAAATCTACATCGGGTTATTTGTTTGGACGTTCGGTACCTGCTCTTTATCACGGAGAAATATGCTCACATGAATTATATTATTGCTGAAATATTAGGAAAGTAATCACATGAAATTAAAATATATTCTGGCGTGTTTATCGTTTCTCATGATCACGTCAACGGCCTTTGCGCAAAAGGCCGCTTACATTATTGTCTCTAAGGAAGAGATGAAGATGACCGTTTATGATAATGACGGGAAGGAGTTATTAAAATTTCCTATCGCTTGCGGGATGAATTTCGGACAGAAAGTGAAAGCAGGGGATAACCGGACACCGGAAGGTGTTTTTAAAGTTGTGAGTAAGGAATCTGCGGCACATTGGACGTATGACTTCGGGAAAGGACCGGTGAAAGGGGCTTACGGGCCTCTGTTTATCCGGTTGAGTACTCCGGGATTTAAAGGTATTGGAATTCATGGTACGCATGATCCTGCAACGGTTCCCGGGCGGGAGACTCATGGATGTATCCGATTGAAAAATGATGATTTGGTGAAATTGTCTAAATTCGTGGATAAGGGGACAGTTGTAGTTATCCTGCCTAGCCGTACGGATGTGCTGGCAACTTTGTCGAAGAAGGAGAATACACCAGAGAAGTTATTCATGTATAAATAAATAAGCGTATGAAGGGATTATTAGGGTTATGGTTGGTGATTTGTGTATGTGCCTGTACATCTAAAGATGTTTGTCACGTACAGGGGCGTATAGAGGGAATAAAGAATGATGTAGAGATCGCGGTTTTACGTCAGGTCACCGGGTTTCAGTATGATACGGTGATGAATGTAACTATGCAGGGGGGACGGTTCCAGTTTGATTTGCCGGGAGAATATTACGGGGAAGCGTATGAATTACAATTTGGTAATCTGCCGGGAAGGGCTCTTTTCTTCGCAGAGAAAGGAAATGTACAGGTGCGTGGTCACGTGGATTCTCTTTTCTTCTCCCGGGCATCGGGTACTCGGGGAAATGATGAGTGGCAGAGTTATCAACGGTTTACGAAGTTATTATCGGAAAAGAGAGAGAATGCCATGTTTGCTCCTGATATGAGAGAGGCGAGCGAGGAAGAACAGATAGCAAGACGGAAAGTGATTATGCAAGAATACGAGGAAGAATTACTTCGTTTTCAAGATAAGTTGGCTGGAGATGGAAATTCTTTAGCAACCTTGTATAGTTACTGGAAGAGGTATTTGAACATGGATGCTGACGAGATTTATTCGGTTTTAAAGAAATTCGATCAACAACTTGCTGGTAATCGTTATTATCTTGATATGAAGAATCGGGCAGAGACATTGACTCGGGTGGCTCCGGGAAGTATGGCTCCTGTTTTTACCGCTATAACTTTGGAGGGTGATACCGTATCTTTGGCCGACCTGCGGGGAAAATATGTTATTCTGGATTTTTGGGCGTCTTGGTGTATGCCATGTCGTGCCGAATCGGTTCACGTGAAGGAAATTTATCAAAAACTTCATGAAAAGGGATTGGATGTTTTGTCTGTGTCGTCGGATAAGGATGAACAGGCATGGCGGAAAGCAATAGAAGATGACGGTATGGTGTGGAATCAAGGAATCTTACGAGGTAAGAATAAAAAACACGTGTACGAGTTGTACGGTATAGTCGGAATTCCTGCCATTTGGGTGATTGACCCGGATGGAAAGATTATAGGAAAAGGTTTGAGAGGTGAAAAGTTGAAAGATTTTTGTTCTCAATTGTTTGATTAGATCAGTAAGAACGGGGTTGTCCCAAAAGTCATTTTTCAAACTCCCTCCCCCCTTCGGGGTACTCCCTCTATAAACAGAGGGAGAGCTGAAATACTTCCTGTCTTCGGGAAGAGTCACCAGCTCCTCCTCTGTTTATAGAGGAGGTGGCACGAAGTGACGGAGGAGTTTTTGATATACAAATGACTTTTTGGACAGCCCCGTAATTTTTATAGCTTGTATTGATACAATTGAGCTAATATGTTGTGATACTCTTTCTCCACGTCCAGATAGCTTTGGTGACTATCATAGATTGTCGTGAGTTCCGTGAAATAATCAATCACGGAGAGTTGTCCGGCATTCAGGGCTTTGTTGAGTAATTCGATATTACGTTGTTGTTCCAATACTTTGGCATAATCGGCACGGGAAATCTGTAATGCCTCGGCTTGTTGGTAAAGCTGTTGAAGATTCGTTTTCAAATTCAAGCGATTGTCTTCCAATGAGGCCGTGGCAAATTCAGCTTGTGCTTTCGCTTTTTTCACCGTGTTCTTGTTCTCGAACAGGGGGATAGATACTCCTACCATAAATCCATTAGAAGCCACGTGGTCCGAGGCCGCATTACGTTTGTACCCGACATCGAATTTCGGCAAGGTAAGGGAACGACTTAATTTCACTTCCCGGTTGGCAATCTCTTGATCTCCGGTAAGGCTTTTCAAATTCGGGTCAGCCTCCATGAAGGCGGCTTGTAATTGGTCAAAATTGATGAGTTCTTCTCCCGCCGGGTAGTCCGTTGCGTCAAACGTGATCGGTTTTCCTCCGTTTAAATTGCGAAGTTGCTCTTCGGCAGCGGTTAAGGCAGCTTTGTTCAAGCGGCTTTGATTTTGGGCATTCAACAATTCCAACTGGATTTTATTTAATTCCAATTGGTTCGCATCACCGGATTCAAACCGCTTTTTGTAGAGAGCGAACATGGTTTCTGCATTAGCTAACCGCTCGTCCAAGAGGCTCTTTTGTTTCCGCAAGTAGATGATCTCTATACAAGTCTGTTTGGCATTTAAAAGTAATTGTTGGCGATAGGCAGCGGATTGGAATCCGATCGTGTTTGCTTTTAAGTTTGCCAGTTTGTTTTTGTTGGAGTAGGTTGTTGGGAAATCCAGCGATTGTTTTACCGTCAACGTGTACTCCGAACCGGGATTGTTGCGGTTACCCCACATCTGTTCCCATTCCACCGAGGGGTTGGCAAGGAACTTCCCGGTTTGGGCCTCCAACTTTTGAGCATCGGTCATTTTCGTGTTGGCTTGCAATGACTTGTTGTTGGTTTCAATGCTTTTCAGCACTTGATCGATGCTGTTTTGGGCTCTCGTGGTGAGAGTTCCCAAAAGCATCCATCCGAGTATGTACAATTTATATGTTTTCATTTCTTTATTTTCAAAAGGTTACATTTCCAGATTCTCGATCTCTTTCTGTTTGTGATTAAGTAACAGGTACATGATCGGAACGACAAAACCGTTTAATAAAGTAGAGCTTAATAATCCGCCTAGAATTACCTGAGCCATGGGGCTTTGGATTTCATTACCCGGAAGGTCACCGCCTACGGCTAACGGAATCAAGGCTAAAGCGGAAGTCAAGGCTGTCATCAAGATCGGGTTCAACCGGTCAAGTGAACCGTGAATAACGCTATCATGCAAGGACATACCTTCCGAGCGCAGGTGATTGTAGTGAGACACGAGTAATATACCGTTTCGGGTAGCGATTCCGAACAGGGAGATAAACCCGATGATGGCCGGAATACTGATGATTCCCGATGTAAACCAGATGCTTAGTACTCCTCCGATAATTGCCAACGGTAAGTTCAACATGATGATGCCGGATAGAGGCATACTATGGAACTCGTTGAACAATAATAAGAAGATCAATAATATGGATATTACCGAGGTTAGGAACAACGTGCGGGATGCCGCTTGTTCGCTTTCGAATTGTCCGCCGTATTCCACGTGGTAACCTTCCGGCAGGGTAATTTGTTCCCCGACTGTTTTTTGGATGTCTTTTACTACACCGTTCAAGTCACGTCCGGCGACATTGGCGGAAACAACGATTTTCCGTTGCACGTTTTCCCGGCTGATGGTGTTCGGACCTACCAAGGGAAGGATTTCAGCCACGTAGTGAAGTGGAACTTTCTGCCCGTTGGCGTCAATCATCAAATTACCGATCTGTTCCATGTTAGCCTTGTCATCATCATGTACTTTTACGGTGAGGTCGAACACTTTACCGCCTTCGTACACTTGTGACACGACTTTACCGGAAAGAGCCACGTTAATGAATTCCGAGAATTCAGGCAGAGGGATACCGTATTTAGCGAGCATATCCCGTTTGGGTTTGATCTGCAATTGGGGACGTTCGATTTGTTGTTCCAGTGTCAAGTCGGCAATACCGTCAATTCCTTGAATGGCCTCTTTGATTTGTCCACCGATGTTATATAGTTTATTCAAGTCGTTTCCGAATAGCTTGATGGCGATATTCGCTTTTGTACCGGAAAGCATGGCATCAATACGATGAGAGATCGGCTGACCGATTTCGATGTTCACTCCCTTTAGTTCTCCCAGCCGTTGACGTACGTCAGCCAAGAATTCATCCCGGGAACGTTTATCCAGTTCGAAAGGAGCTTCCATTTCAGAAACGTTTACTCCAAGGGCGTGTTCATCCAATTCTGCACGTCCGGTTTTGCGGGCCACGGTTTGTATTTCCGGAATGTCCAGAAGAATCTCTTCTGCCATACGTCCCATATTATCAGATTCTTCCAAGGAAACTCCCGGCATGGTACTGATGTTAATCGTGAGTGATCCTTCGTTGAACGGGGGCAGGAAACTACGTCCCAATCCGGTCATGATGACAATCGTGAAGATTAACAGGACGGCACTGGTTCCGATAACTATTTTTTTATAGCAAAGAGCCCATTCCAATGCTTTTTTATACCATACTTTTAAGGTACGGGATACAAAAGGTTCTTTTTCGTTTTGTTTCAATGCTCTTTTAGTCGTTAGCATATAGCTACATAGTACCGGGGTCAAGGTTAATGCCACCACGGTTGAGGCGAACAAGGCCACGATAAATGCGATACCTAGCGGGATCAACATACGTCCTTCCATTCCGGAAAGGAAAAATAAGGGTAAGAAACAAGCCACGATAATCAGTGTCGAGTTCAGAATCGGCATACGTACTTCGCGGGACGCCTCGAACACGACTTTCAACGAGGAAAGTCTTTCTTCCGCGGGCTTTAATTGATTTTCCCGCAGTCGTTTGTACACGTTCTCCACGTCGACAATGGCGTCATCCACGAGTGAGCCGATGGCAATGGCAAGTCCTCCTAAACTCATCGTGTTGATCGTCAGGCCAAGCCCGTGAAGGGTTAGAATGGCAACCAGCAAGGATAGGGGAAGGGCAACTAGCGAAATAATCGTGGTACGCACGTTCATTAGGAAGAAGAAAAGCACGACAACTACGAAAATAGCTCCTTCGAATAGTGCTTGCTGTATGTTAGAAATAGAACTTTCGATAAAGCGGGATTGACGGAATATGTCGGAAGAGATTTTCACGTCAGACGGTAATGTCTTTTGCAGGTCCACGATGGCCTGATCCAGTTTATCGGTTAGTTCTAGCGTGTTCGTGTTCGGTTGTTTCGTGATGGTTACCAGCACGGCAGGTTTTGCTCTTTCGGAGGCAAGACCCAGCTTCGGTTCTTTCGGTCCGATTTGTACGGTTGCGATGTCTGATAATAGAACCGGAACGTTGTTCACGGTTTTTACCACACCTTTACCGATTTCTTCCACGTCATTTGTTGCCAAAAGACCTTGCACGATGTACTCGTTACCATATTCGTATAGAATACCTCCCGTGGAGTTCTGATTCATGTTATCCACGACGGTCAATACTTCATCCATGCTGATCCCGTAATGTTTCATCCGTGCGGGATCAAGAAGAATCTGGTATTCCTTGATGTCACCACCGATCACGGCTACCTGTGCAACTCCACCTGTGGATAACAAACGGGGCCGGATTGTCCAGTCGGCAATCGTCCGTAAATCCTGTAAAGAAGTGCTATCGGCAGTTAACCCGAAAATCATCATTTCTCCCAAGATGGAAGATTGCGGTCCAAGGGTGGGTTGTCCCACGTTACTCGGTAAAACATCTCCCAACGTGGATAGTTTTTCAGACACGATCTGACGGGCCGTGTAAATATTGGTACCCCAATCAAATTGTACCCAAACTACCGAGAATCCGGTTGTAGAGGATGAACGTACACTTTTCACGTCCGTGGCTCCATTGACAGCCGTTTCGATCGGGAAGGTTACCATACGCTCCACCTCTTCGGGAGCCATTCCTTGCGCCTCGGTCATAACTACCACCGTGGGCGCGTTCAAATCCGGGAATACATCCACTTCCATTTTATGCGCCGTGTAGGACCCCCATAGGAGCAAAGCTATCGACGCGATCATTACCACCAGCCGGTTATGTAATGAATATTGTATAATCTTATTCAGCATCCGCGATTAATTTTAGATTTCAACTTTTAGTTTTTATCTTCTAACTTTTAGTTTATCAGTGTTCATGGCTATGTCCGTGAGGAATTGCTCCGGATGCAGAGGCCATTTTGACTTGATAGGCTCCTTTGGTTACGACACGGTCTCCGGGGTGCAGGCCTTTGATGATCTGTACCTCTTTGCCATTATTGGCACCCAATGCCACTTCTTGTTTGCGGTAGCCTTCCTCGTCAATTTGCACGTACACGTAGTGGATTCCCATTTCGTTGGTTAACGCGGATACAGGGATGGATAACGTGTTTTCAATTGGGGCTGAAATAAGATATACTTCTACGAAGGATCCCGGGATCACTTCGCCTTTATTGTCAAATTCGAAAGATACGGGGATAAAGAATGAATTCTCGTTGGAAGTTTTTCCGAAAGAAAGCAAGCGTCCGTTCAAGTCTTCCAAGGAGTAAACTTTATTATCGTACGGAGTCTTGAAATTAGCGCTCTTTACGGATTGCATGGCATTGTAGTATCTTTGGGATACTTCGGCCCGGAGGACTAGGCGTTGGTTTTGAGAAACCGTTGCTAACGGTTGTCCAACCGTGATGTATTCTCCTTCTTTTACAAGAATGTTTTTCATGTGTCCGTTAATCGGGGCGTTTACACTGACTCCCTTTGCCGTTTTGTTATTGGATACGGCGTCATAAGCTGTTTTTGCGTTCTCGAATTCCAGTTTGGTACTTTCGAATTCTTTTTGAGATATGATTTTGTCCTTTACAAGAGCCTCGGCACGGTCATAGCTGGCTTTAGCTGCCTCGTAAGTTGCTTTTACTTTCGTGTAATAATCTCCTTCCGCAATGTCCTTTGAAGAAATCTGGAATAGGGATTGCCCTTTTTGAACCTTTGTTCCTTCCGTTAGTTTGTTGGAAGAGAAAGAAACGACGCCATTACTGGTAGCGACGATAACAGCCTCATCACCGGGAGCGGCAAGCACTTGTCCTGTTGTTTTAACTACTTGATTAAAAGAGGCGGGTTGAATTTCCCGTACTTCGAAAGTGGTTTTTGCTGCTTGTGCTTTCGGGAAAATGATCTCGTCACTGTGTTTTGTTTCTTCACTTTCGTGACTGTGACCGGCATGTTCCTCCCCGGTTTCATGTTCATGATCGTGTCCCTCATGTTCGTGATCATGTCCCTCGTGTTCATGATCGTGTCCTTCGTGGCTATGGTCATGTCCTTCATGGTCATGTCCTGCGTGAGTTTCCGTTGCGGAGTGAGTGTGTTTATCTTGTGATGATTGGTTTTTGCACCCCCATAAGG